>JAUXLO010000014.1 GCA_030623665.1 Planctomycetota bacterium | reverse complement strand
CTCCGAATGCAACACTTGGTACTCCTCTAGCGGGTGGTTGTATTGTCGGCTTTTTTATAATGCCTGGATATGCTCTCCCGTACGGTATTCTCCAATTCGTGGCAGAAAGCCAATTCTTCATCGGCTCTTTGATATTCATTTATGTCCATATATCTCATAAAATCCCTGATTCCCTGGTCTACCACCTCATAAGGAATATTCGGCTTGCCACCCTCACCAACCCGTATAATCATTGCCTTTATCATGGCCTCTGGCGCCAACTTTTTGTTCCAAACCGGAGAGGCGGCTATTTCCCTTCTAAATGCATTTATGCTCTGTGGCTTGTAGAACTCTGAGCGAAACTTCATGTAGTCTATATTCATCCAGAACTCCCACTGGGCCGAACAGTACGAGCTTTCTGGGAGAAAGACCTGAACTGGATTGTTCCAGAGGTCAAAGTATATATGGCTCAGCAGGCTGACGGCGGCGCTCATCTTGTGTCTGCTTATGTTACGAATATTTTTATCGCCTACTATATCCACGGCTGCATCGGCGTGTCTGATAAAGATCGGGGTCTCTTCAACTATCCTCTTGTAGGCGTATATTTTGTTCTCTATATGGTGTCTAGCGTCATAACCGTCTGACTGCATTGATTCTAACTTGCGCCTTAGGTCTTGCACCTCACCTTCTACCCTTTTTCTGAGTGCCGGAAAATCCCTGTCCTTCACCTCTTGGCAGCCAAAAACATCCATAGCCACATCAAGAAATTCGGGTTGATTGGCCAATATATGTGCATAAACCCTGTGAAAATGTGGGGGTTCTTTGTCTATTACAGGAATTACTGAATATATGGCGCTTCCCTTGTCGAGGTCACAACTCTCAAGTAACTTTGCGGCTAATACGACATGAGTTCCCCAGTCCACGGTGTCCCCTTTATCTAAAGAAATCCGTTCCTTGACAATTGGCCCTTACATGGTTATATATGACCAATTATACCTCTACCCAGGGCCTTAAGAGGAGGGGTATTTTCATCTCCAACATCTTTCTGGTTCCAATAGTATTATGTATATTTTCGGGGGTTAGAATTGTCAATAGAATTCTCCACTGTACATGCACGGTATGAGTATCTTATATGATTATTTCCATTATTAAACTCCTTTTGGCATCGGTAGTTCTTATCTCAATGCTGTACTATTTCTTCTCCCTTTTTTGCACGATGCGCTTCTTAAGACAGAAGCCATCGGGCGGGAACTACCTGCCACCGGTAACCGTACTAAAGCCCTTAAATGGGTTAGAGGATGGAATTTACGAAAATCTTCTCAGCCACCTGAAACAGGATTACCCAAGCTACCAAGTAATCTTTGGTGTAAACCACGATAACGACCCGGTGGCGCCTGTCGTAGAAAGGCTTATAAAAGAGTTTCCCGAGAAGGACATAAAGTTTGTAGTTTCCGGGGAGGCCATAGGCCCAAACCTGAAGGTATGTAATCTAAATAATATGTATGCAAAGGCCCGGAACGAGGTAATTGTTATAAACGACAGCGACACCAAGGTAGGGCCGAATTATTTAAGGAGGATTGTTTCTGAGTTGAAAGACCCTGGTGTGGGAGGCGCAACCTGTGTTTATAAGGTTAGAAACCCTTTTGGGCTTGCCTCCGCAGTCGAGACGTTTTTCGTTAACTGCGATTTTCTGCCCTCGGCGCTTGTGGCTCATACCCTGGGCATGAACTTTGCCTTTGGAGCCACCGTTGCCATAAAAAGAAAGGTTCTGGAAGAAATCGACGGGTTTTCGCCCCTGGCAGATTATATAGCAGAAGACTACCAGATGGGACAGCGGATGATTAACGCAGGTTATAAGTTAAATATTTCAAACTACGTGGTGCTTACCGAGATGCAGAAGTGTAGATTTTGGGATCAGATTTTACATTTGTTGAGATGGGTCAGTACGATTAGGGTATGCCGCCCCAAGGGATATTTCCTCAGGACCTTTACCATGGGGACCCCTTTCTCTATAGTTCTCTTGATAGTAAGCAGTTTTTCCGGGTTTTCGGTTGTATTGTTTTTCTCACACCTGTTCGCCAGGTACTTCACCGCCCTGGTCATCAACGTCAAATACCTTGAAGAGAAAAGTAGTCTTGGTCACTTTGTACTTTTGCCTCTGTTTGATCTGGTAATATTTACGGTCTGGTGTTGGGGGCTATTTGTAAATGAGGTTACCTGGAGGGGCAACACCTTCGATCTCCATGAGGGAGGGTGTGTGACGAGGAAATAGAAGCAGTTACCGGATCTTGGACCGTCGGATACATTATAGCTATTGTTTTTTGTTATAAGTTTCCCCACTGTGTGATGTCTTTCCAGTTTCTTCCGGGAATAACCTTTCCCAGCACCGCCCTCTCACCCGCTCCCGTGGCGCTGGGGATATTCCCAGGGTTTCCACAGATAGCCTCGTTGGCAAGTACGGCAAAGCTTAGAGGCTCCTTGGCCTGTGAGGGTATGCCAAGATCCTCTACCGTGCGCACCGGGATTTCCCCGAGAAATCCTCTAAGGAATCTGACCAGTGTATGATTCTTGCTCCCGCCGCCGCATAGTATCACCTCTGATATCTCATGCCGGGGCATGATAAACCTTTTGTAACCATCTGCGATTGACCTTGCGGTAAAGGCGGTCACCGTGGTCAATATAGAGTAGTCATCGCACGACCTTGCCCTTGCCTCCTTATATAATCTGTCGGTGAATTGTGTCCCAAAATCCTCTCTGCCTGTGCTCTTGGCCA
Organism: Planctomycetota bacterium; assembly: GCA_030623665.1. Classification (GTDB taxonomy): domain Bacteria; phylum Planctomycetota; class Brocadiia; order Brocadiales; family Bathyanammoxibiaceae; genus Bathyanammoxibius. The sequence goes on along the minus strand of JAUXLO010000014.1, from coordinate 11,032 downwards.
AGTTCTTTGCCAGATACGGGTGGCCCATGAGACTCGACAGAAGGGTCTCGTCTACCTCACCTTTTTGTGCCAGTCTGCCGCCCTCGTCATAGTCGCATTCTGCATGGGTGATTATCTGGGTGATGCGGTCCATTATCATGTTGCCCGGACCCGTGTCGAAGGCGATTATGTCGTTCATGGTACAGTCACGCGGAAGAAAGGTGACGTTTGCTATGCCGCCGATATTTTGTATGGCTCTGGAGAATGCGGAGTGCCTAAAAAGCAAGTAATCCACGTACGGGACGAGCGGTGCACCGCTGCCGCCGGCGGCAACGTCGCCCATCCTGAAATCAGCCACAGTGGTTATGCCGGTTTCCTGTGCTATGACGGACGGTTCACCTATCTGCAGGGTAAAGGAGAAGTCTCTTCCGTACGTTTCATTATGGCCCTTTTGATGAAAGTCCTTTTGGTATATTCGTGGTTTGTGGACGACAGTGTGGCCATGGGACCCTATCAGGTCTATCTGTTTTAAGGGGATGTCTGCCTTTTTGGCCACGTCTGTTGCCGCACCGGCAAGGGTCTTGCCTAGGAGTATGTTCAATCTCGCTATGTCCTCTACCGGTGCCTGTGCTGTATTCGTTAGGCTCAGGAGGGTCTCCCTCAGGGACTTTTCGTAGGGATAGGTCTCGTAGGCCTTGAGTTCTACCCGGGTGTCCAGATAATTCCCCGCGATCTCCACCAGGCAGGCAGACACACCGTCCGACGACGTTCCAGACATAAGACCAATTACATTACGTATAGTGCGCTTGGTGTCCGGTTTTGTTCCTGGTTTTGCAGTCATGGGTGTTTTTTATAAGAAACTTACATTTAGTGTAAAAGCTTATTGCTTATCTGCAAATAGATGTCAGAATATTTTTAGACTATTAACATGGCGTCGCCGTAGCTGTAAAACCTGTAGCCCTTCTTCTCTGCCTCGGCGTAGGCCTTCAAGACCTTGGCCCGGTCCGCAAAGGTGGCTACAAGCACAAGCAGTGTCGTCTTGGGAAGGTGTAGATTGGTCAACAGCATATCCACCGCTTTAAACCTGTAAGGAGGATGAATGAATAAATTAGTCCAGCCTTTGGATGCCTTAATCCCGCCTCCTTGTGCGAGTGTCTCAAGGACACGGCAACATGTTGAGCCGACCGCAACAACTCTGCCGCCGCGCTCACGCACTTTGTTCAATCTACGTGCGACATCTATGCCCAACTCGTAGTACTCCTTCTCCATCTTGTGACGCGTTATGACGGATGACCTTATGGGCATGAACGTGCCCAGGCCTACATGAAGGGTGATATAGATAACCTCTACACCCATTCGTCTGATTCTCTCCAATAGCTGCTGTGTAAAGTGAAGCCCGGCTGTGGGTGCTGCGATGGAGCCAGGTTTGGATGCAAAGACGGACTGGTATCGCTCGCTGTCTTCAAGCAAAAAGGGATCATTCTTAATGGGGCGCTTGATGTATGGAGGTAGGGGCATCCTTCCGAACGTGTTTATTATCTTCCAGACAGCTTCATCGGACTCAAAACCCATGACCCATTCCCTGGCCGACAGCCTCTCCAACAGCGTCCCTGCAAGTGGCCCGCCATCGAAATGGACCTCTTCTCCCATAAAGGGTTTTCCCCGAGCCTCTAGCAGCACCCTCCACCTTCCACGTCCTAGCCTTTCCACCAGCAGTACTCTCACGTTGCCCCCCGTCGTTCTGCTGCCAATCAGTCTGGCAGGTATGACCCTGGAGTCGTTCAGTACCAGTGCATCCCCCTGCCGCAGATAATGTACCACATCAGAGAAGTTGCGATGCTCTACTTTTCCCGTGACCCGGTGAAGTACCATAAGTCTTGAAGCGTCTCTCTCGGTTGGTGGGTGCTGGGCTACAAGTTTCTTGCATAGGGGATAGCCATAGAGGGCAGTGAGTTGTTCCTTGTTTACAGCCATAATATCCCCCATTGTATTGCCTTGCCTTGACGGAGGCAAATCACGTTGAAACATTTTTAAGAAATTCTGTTGCAAACGGTACTATATGTTGTATAGTGCGGCGCAATTGGTCAAGATACACCTAAATCCTAAGAAATCTTAAAGAAAATAGTTGACTATCGCAATAATATCAATAAACTTCTGGTGGTTGAAAGTGGTAGAGAGTGGTTTAATGTCCCATAAAGAACAAACATGTTTAGCGGCAACTACAGACATGTGGTCGATGAAAAGAACCGGATTGCCATCTCCTCAGCTCTCAGGGAATGTGTTTCTGTTAAGAGGGACGGCAGCGGGTTCTATATTACTCGCGGGCTGGAGGGTTGTCTGTTCATGTTCCCTCCCAGGCTTTGGGATGACTTTATGACCAGCAACGTAAAAAGACTTCCTTTCACTAAGACAAGACGCAACTTTGAACGCGCCTTTGTCGCACATGCGTTCAGGATTTCATGTGACCCACAGGGAAGGATTGTGATCCCTCAGCCCCTGAAAGAATATGCTGGTTTGAAAAGAGATGTAATGCTTATCGGTGCGCTGGACAGGATAGAGATTTGGGACTATGACAAGTGGCAGGGAATGGACGAGGATAATACGAAGAAGCTGGACAAATTGGCGGAAGACTTACACAAGGGAAGTCAGTAAGCGGTTTCTATGCAGCTAGAGGTGTCTCCTCATCAGCCAGTGATGTTAAAGGAGGTGCTTAAGTGGTTGGGACCGAGACCCGGTCAAGTAGTGTTAGACTGCACGTTGGGCATGGGAGGCCATGCCAAAGCCATACTAAAGGAGTTAGGCCCGGATGGACTCCTGCTCGGTGTGGACAAGGATGAGGGGGCGTTAGAGATGGCAAGGAAATACCTCGCACCTTTCGCAAAAAATGCTCGCTTTTTTCGCGCAGACTACCGGGATGTCGAATCCATTTTAGAGGAAGCGGATGTGAAAGGGAATAAGGTGGACGGCATACTCCTCGACCTTGGGGCGTCATCTCTTCAGTTCGACACGCCGGAGCGTGGGTTTAGTTTCCGGCAGGAAGGTCCACTGGATATGAGGATGGACAGTTCTCAGAAGGTAACGGCGGCGAGGCTTCTAGAGAAGCTGTCTGAGAAGGAGCTGGCGGATATCTTCAAGAGGTTTGGCGAGGAAAGGTGGTCAAGGAGGATAGCCAGGGCGATAAAGAGAGAGTCTCCGATTGAAACAACTACCCAGCTGGCAAATCTCATCGCGAGGACTGTTCCGGGGAAAAGAGGCAGAATACATCCTGCTACCAGGGTCTTTCAGGCGCTTCGCATCGCCGTAAATCAGGAGCTTGAAAGCCTGGAGATATTTCTTGGCAACTGCTATAGGTTTCAGAGACCTGGGGGTCGCACGGTGGCGATAAGTTTTCAATCGCTAGAAGACCGTATAGTCAAGCATGCCTTTCTGAAGGGTTCTCGTGACGGAATCTACCATATCCTTACCAAGAAACCGGTCCAATCCTCTCAGGAAGAGATTCAAGTGAACATCCGCTCTAGGAGTGCAAAATTGCGGGCGGTGGAGAGGCTCTAAGTATGGCAGTGATTCGTATTGTAATCTTTTTATCTATTACTACGGGGATGGCGATGGCGGTGTTGTGGCATGCCAGGCAGACCGTAAGCGTTGGGTATGAGATAACGGCGTTAGAGAGGAAAAGTGCCATCCTGGAGGAAAGGAACCGTATGCTGGAGGGTCAGATAAGCTCACTAAGATCTCCCGGGAATATATTGAAGAGCCTGGAGGAAATGGACCTTGAACTCCAGCCCCCTGGTGAAGCCAGGGGTGATGCGGCAAGTATTATTGTTGGACAGCGGGGCAGAAAGGGTGGAAATGAGAACGCCCGCTGAGTCAATGGCTACACGAGATGTTCAGTGCCCAGACTGCCGGGGTCAGGGTACTCTTCCTTGCCGGAGTACAGTGTGGCTACGGTCTTGTGTCGGATACTGTAACGGAGAGGCTGTCTAAATGCCGCAAATGAGCTACAAGAAGTTTTCTGAGAGTGCAAAATTGTTTGGTGTGCCTGCCACGGAGAAGCACTATGAGGATGCTGAAGAATTTGTTGAGAAGTTCGGTGTCGAGCTCAATGAGGCGGCAAAGGCGTATATGGATAGTACATTGGCTAAGTGCAGCCCCGCCCTTTTGGCAGAGGCAGTCTTAAAGATACAAGAAAGCCGATGTGATAGTGTGAATTACCTTGACGGCATATTGGTATATGCGTTTATGTCCGGGTTTCTTGCGGGTAGTGGCAGTTTTAAGGAGATTGAGGAATATAAGATTAAACAGCTTATGGAGAACGGGGACGTTTAGAGGACGTAGATGGCAGTGTATGTAGTAGCGTAATTGAATTTGCGGCGTGGTGCATAAGCACGGGTGTTTCGCTAATAATAAAGGAGAGCGAAGTGAGGCCCTACATCTTTGCCGTTGTCTTGTTTGTCATATATCTTGTCTTGACCTTCCAGCTCGGTCGTATTCAGATTCTTGAGCACGATAAGTACCAGAAGCTGGCTGACAGGCAGCACTATAAAAGGGTTGAGACACCTGCACACCGTGGTTCCATTTTAGACCGCAACGGTAAGATACTTGCGCACTCCCTGGAGACTAATTCAGTATATGCCAATCCGAAGGAGATAGAAGATAAGGTCCATGCAACGAAGGAACTTGCAGGCGCATTGGACGTTGAGGTGTCTCGAGTACAAAAGGCGTTGGATAGGGACAAAAAGTTTGTATGGATAAAGAGGCAAGTCAGTAAAAAGGAAGTACAGGCGGTCGAAGAACTGGGCCTGGCAGGCGTAGGCATACAGCAGGAGCGCAGGCGCTCGTATCCTTCTGGTAAGCTGCTGAGTCATGTATTGGGTTTTGTGGACATTGACGAGAGGGGACTCGAAGGCGTCGAGTTTGTTTTAGACCGCGAACTCTCAGGTAGACCCGGTTACAAGGTAGTAACCAGGGACGGACTGCAGCGCGCCATCTTTAGCGCAGAAAACCCTTATACCTCGCCCCTCAACGGGGACAACATTATTCTGACCATTGATCTCGCCTTGCAGCATATCCTGGAGGAGGAATTGGACAAGGCCTTTGAGAAGTGGAAGCCACGTTCCGTTACTATCATAGCTATGGACCCCACAACAGGTGAGGTCCTTGCCTTATCCAACCGCCCGACCTTTGACCCTAATTTCTTTACCCTTTCGACTGCAGAGCAGAGACGCAACAGGGCAGTTACCGACAGCTATGAGCCTGGCTCCATAATTAAACCCATCGTGGTCAGCGGGGTATTGCGACGAGGGTTGATCGGCCCAAAGGATGTAATCTTCTGCAGCAACGGTGTTTATAAGATTGGGAGGAGGACACTGCGCGACGTCCATCCCTACGGTGACTTGACCGTGGAGGAGATTGTTGTCCGTTCAAGCAATATCGGCATGTCAAAACTGGCTGCACTAGATGATATGAAGGGGCTGTATGAGAACTTCAGGCTCTTTGGCTTTGGCAAGCCAACCGGCATAGGGCTACCTGGAGAGGTTGGCGGTACGTTGAGACATTATAAGAAGTGGACCAGCTACTCTGTAGCCTCGATTGCCATGGGTTATGAGGTTGCCGTGACTCCTTTACAGATAATTACCGCCTATTGCGCTATTGCCAACGATGGGATGTTATTGAGGCCCAGGATAGTAATGGCTATAGCCGATAGTGAGGGCAAGACAATAAAAAAGCGCTTTGGGCGGGAGCCTCGTCGCCGGGTACTCGGCAGTAAGTTGGCCGCTGGCGTAATAACACCAGTCCTTACAAGGGTAGTTAGCGAGGGCACCGGTAGGCGGGCTGCGGTTGAAGGCTATAAGGTGGCAGGAAAGACCGGTACCTCTAAGAAGGTCGATCCGGATGGTAAGGGTTACAGTGACGCGGGCTATATAAGCTCCTTTATAGGCTATGCACCTGCTGACGAGCCTAAGATATGTGTTCTGGTAATGGTAAATGAACCCAACGGGGGTGCGTATTATGGTGGCACGGTGGCGGCCCCGGTAGTAAGGGAGATACTTAGAAGGTCGCTGAACTATATGAAGAGCATTGCCTTTCGGGCTAAAAGTTGTGAGGCGGCCGGGAAACTTGTTTAACAACTTGGTGGGATGACCAACACTTATGAAGCTGGCTGAGTTTTGTAACTACCTCGAGGGAGCGCAGTACCAGGGCCCCCGTAACTTTGGACGGGAGATTACCGGGATTGCCTGCGACTCAAGAAAGGTGGCGCATGGGAATATATTTGTTGCCGTTCCCGGCACCCGTGCCGATGGCCATGACTTCATACACGAGGCGCTGGCCCGAGGTGCAGTAGCCGTAGTAACCGAGAAAGAGGTGCGCCATCCGGAAAGCGTCCTGCACATACTTGTTCCGTCATCAGCGGTTGCCCTGGCCAGGCTCGCTTCGGGCTTTTATGGGGAGCCGTCAAAGGGCCTCACCATTATAGGCATAACCGGCACAAATGGGAAAACTACTACTGCTTATCTGCTCCGTTCCATACTCAAGGCCTCGGCAAAGAAGGTGGGCCTGCTTGGGACTATACATTATCAGGTGGGGGACAAGCTGATTAGCTCCACTCACACTACGCCGGACGCAATCGAACTCCACCGTCTCTTCCGCGAGATGGTTGACTCGGGGACAACCCATGTGGTTATGGAGGTATCGTCTCATGCCCTTACTCAGCGCAGGACATACGGTATAGAATTCAGCGGGGCTGTGTTTACTAATCTGACAATGGACCACCTGGACTATCACCTGAACATATCTAACTATAGAGAGGCAAAGGCCGAGCTCTTCAGAAACCTCCCGGTGGAGGCCTTTGCCGTATTGAACCGAGACGACTACACCAGCATGTACCTTAGCCTTCAGACTCGTGCCAGGACGTTTTGGTATGGCCTGGGCAACGGGTCTGGTATCAAGGCGAAGCTTATAGATGCCGACCTGGGGGGTATGGACGTAAAACTTTCGCGTGGGCATGAAGAAGTGACGGTGAGTACAAGGCTGATAGGCGATCATAATCTATGCAACATCCTTGTGGCCTCTACGGCGGCGGCAGCCTTGGGCGTCAGTCTTGAGAGCGTGAAGGATGGTATAGAGTCATTAGCTCTCGTGCCAGGCAGGCTTGAGAGGGTAGCGACTGTGGATGGATATTCGGTATTTGTCGACTACGCCCATACGCCCGATGCCCTTGAGTCGGTGCTGGCTGCACTTAGGCCCTTAGTAAAGAACAGGCTCCTGCTGGTGTTTGGTTGCGGTGGGGATAGGGACAGGGGCAAGAGGCCATTGATGGGGCATGTCGGAGAAAGATTTTCAGATTTTTTGTGGGTTACGAGTGATAACCCCCGTACCGAACGGCCCATGAACATAATTAAGGACATAGAGAAAGGTATATCGGGTGGGACATACAGGGTTGAGCCTGATAGAAGGCGTGCCATAGAAGATGCCATCGATGAGGCCGGGGATGGCGATCTCGTCCTTATAGCGGGTAAGGGCCATGAGGCGGTGCAGGTGTTTTCCGACAGGGTAATACACTTTGATGACCGGGAGGTGGTGCGGGAGATTCTTGCAAAGAACTATAGGGTTTGCACCATAGGAGAGGTGGCATCCAGAAAGGAAGAGGTAGGTGTCTCTTTGGTCTAGGAGTTTTATTGACCGTCCAGCAGGTTGGAGGAAGAATACCAGGGGGGTGTTTTAGCGATATCAACGGCCTTTTTGAGAGGTGGAGGAACACCTTAAGATGATACTACAATGTCAGGCGTGCAGTAAGGTAAAGAAGTTCGGGAATTGGGTGGATGTCCCGGAGGAGCTTATCGGGATAATAAAAGACATTAAGGTAATCAAGATGCTTTGTCCTCAGTGTCAGGGTAACGTTTTATTTATGCCGTCGTTGGACAAGGCAGTGTTAAAGGGAGTAGGTACGGACGCGGTGAATACGGTATCACTCGGGTAGTGAGGTCCATTTATATAGAGGAGACAGACCTATGGAAGCCCTTTGGGGTTGCGAGATATTGGGTGCGGTTAAGGGAAAACACCTGGGAGGCGGGAAGGACGCCCTCCTGGAAGGTCTCTCGATAGATAGCCGCCGCATAGAACCCGGAGGGTTATTTGTCGCCATTAAGGGGGAAAATTTTGACGGGCATGATTTTGTGCCTGAGGCCTTAGAGCGAGGGGCCAGAGGAATACTCGTTTCCAAGAAGTATAGGGACAGCCTGCCAGACGACGTGCTGGTTATACAGGTAAAAGACACGGTAAAGGCCCTGGGCATGTTAGCTAAGTATTATAGAGAAAAACTTCCGGCAAAGGTTGTTGTTATAACGGGCACAAACGGCAAGACAACCACAAAGGATATGCTGCACCATCTTTTATCCCCTACAGTCAGTATGGTAAGCACCCCTGGGAATTTTAATAATCACATAGGCGTGCCGTTGAGTATATTTCAGATGGAACCTTACCATGACCTTGCCATTATTGAGATGGGTACCAGTCTCCCTGGTGAGATACTAAGGCTTTCTTGGATAGCTCAGCCGGATATAGGGGTAATAACGAACATATCAGAGGCGCATCTCGAGGGTCTTGGCAGCATAGAGGGGGTGGCCAAGGAAAAGGCGGAATTACTTGAGAACCTGAGGCCCGGCGGTACCCTCATATTTAACTCAGATGACTTTTGGTGCAAGATGATTGCAAAGGGGTTCCCAGGACGGAAGGTGAGCTTCGGTATCCATGAGCCTGCCAGTATGAGGGGTCGCGACCTTCAGGAGACAAACAGCGGGTTGACTTTTTGTATAAATGACAGGCACACGGTTAAGCTCCCCTCTTTAGGGATACACAACGCATACAACGCCCTGGCTGCGCTTATTGTGTCTTATGAGCTTGGACTCAACTTTTCTGAATTAGCCAGTGGCCTCGAGAGGTTCAAGCCTCCTCCAATGAGGATGGAGAGGCGCAAGGTCAAAGGGGTAACCATAGTAATGGATGCATATAATGCGAACCCGTTGAGCATGGAAATGGCCTTGGAGGCATACTCCAATATAAAGGTTCCAGGGAGGAGGTTTTTTGTCTGTGGTGGTATGGCCGAATTGGGAGATGAGTCACCCAGGCTGCACAGGGAGTTAGGGCGTAAGATCGCCCAATCAGACGTAAACTTCCTTCTGGCGATGGGAGAACATGCCGGCACGGTTGCAAGGGCAGCCAAGAGGGGAGGCCTGCCAGGGGAAAAGGTGATGGTATTTGATAAGGACAACGGGCTTTGTGACTTTGCAATTGCGAAGCTTAAGAAAGGTGACGCCATACTCATTAAGGGCTCCAGGTGTATGAGGCTCGAAGAGCTGTACGAAAAGCTGGTTAATAACCTCAGAAAGAAGGCGACTGTTTAGGGATGTACAATTACTTGAACATGGGCTTACTTTCTCCAAGCACGTCTGGCGTGGTAGACGATGTGATACTCAGGTCGAGCCTGGCGGCACTTACTGCCTTTGTGGCCAGCCTCCTCCTGGGGACAAAGTTCATCGAAAAGCTGAGGGAATGTAAGGTGTCGGAGGACGTGTCAAAGACCCCCTCCGAGACGATAAAGAGGCTTCATGCCGATAAAAAGGGTACACCCACCATGGGTGGAATAACAATACTCCTGTCTGTGTTTATCGCTACCGGGATTTGGTGTGACCTTACGAATTCCTCAATCGTTGCACTGCTCTCTGCCGCCCTCGGTCTTGGGGCATTAGGGTTTGCAGACGACTATATAAAACTCACGAACAAGCATTCGATGGGATTGAGCGACCGGACGAAACTTTTCTTCCAACTGGTCATCGGTTTGTTATTGGGTATATTTCTTTATCAACATTTTAGTGACCTCGACGTTGGCACTAGGATTACGTTGCCGATTCTAAAGGATACCGCCCTGGAGTTGGGTTGGTTCTACGTGGTGCTGGCTATGTTCTATATTGCCTGGACGTCTAATGCCGTAAACATAACCGATGGGCTGGACGGTCTGGCTATTGGTTGCGCCATTATGGCCAGCCTTGTCTTCTGTGTTGTTGCCTACGTGGTGGGCGATTGGGAGACCAGCAGGTTCTTTGGCGTGCAGCATGTTCCGGGTACCAAGGAACTGAGCATCTTTTGCGCAGCGCTGGCTGGTTCTGGGTTAGGATTTCTCTGGTACAACGGTTTTCCAGCCCAGACCTTTATGGGGGATATCGGTTCTCTCAGTGTCGGTGGTGTATTGGCGCTGGTGGCACTCCTTACAAAACAGGAGATATTACTGGTTCTCATAGGCATAGTGTTCATGGTTGAGGCCATGTCCGTGTTTATACAGGTAGTGGTGTTCAAGGTCTCTGGAAGGAGAGTCTTCCGGTGTGCGCCGCTTCACCATCATTTCCAGTTTATAGGCTGGCCCGAAACCAAGATAACGGTGAGATTCTGGATATTGACGGCGGTGATGAGTCTGTTGGGTCTATTAGTTTTTAGAATCTAAAGATAGGCGGAAAGACGGCGATGAGATTAACTGATCCATCTGGCCTGATAATATGTCTGGTGTCCTGTCTACTGGGGGTAGGTTTGTTGATGGTCTACAGCTCCGATTGGGCCTCCTCCATCGGCATAAAAGGCAGCGGCGCCGAGGCGCTCATTAGACATATGGTTGCTCTTCTCATCGGTGTAGGCGCTGTGGTTGGTATTATGTGGTTGGGCTACTGGAGGCTTGAGCCACTGGTCGTAGCCTGTATTCTTTTGGGTCTGGCCGTCATTGGCCTGATACTGGTTCTTATACCGGATATAGGGGTCGTTCACGGCGGTGCCAGGAGGTGGATAAGGTTTGGCTCGCTGGTAGGTTTTCAACCCTCGGAGTTTGCAAAGCTGGGCATGATATTGTTTCTGGCCAGTTGGGCCGCAAAGAATCATAACCGTATGCATGAACTTGTTAGGGGCTTCCTTGTCCCGCTTGTTGCCGTAGCGGGGCTTACAGGTCTGACGATACTTGAACCGGACTTCGGTACGGCCACCTTTATAGCCGCTCTGGGTATGATGGTGATGG
>JAUXLO010000077.1 GCA_030623665.1 Planctomycetota bacterium | reverse complement strand
TGATGCCTTTGGGCGTCTCTTCAATTATATAGGAGGAGTGAAGTTGTAAAAAACGTCCATGTTCTATGCCCGCTGCTTCTCTACCCGCTGTGACTGCAGGGGTTTTCGGTAAGAGTGTTCCAGGCACACGGCTTGTGCCGTGGCTATGGGGTCTCTTTGGAATGGCGCTTCGGGGTATCACAGAGGTTGCCTCTGTCCTGGAGGGGGCGGTTGGGGATGCAAGTCCCGGCTGAAACTGGTCCAGGGCCTTCTTGATGGCCTGTAACACCTGGCCATAGACCCTGGAGGCCTCTTTGAACCTGACCTCAATCTTGGTTGGATGAACGTTTATGTCTATAGACGGCGGATCTATGTTAAGCGATAGAAAGATAACCGGTAACCTGCCCGGCGGCAGCAGCGTCCGATAGGCGGCGTTTATGGCATGGGTCAGGCCCGAATCCCTTATGGGCCTGCCGTTGAGGAAGACAAATTGCATTCGGGTGTTTGTCCGAGAATGTGTGGGCGCCAGGGCAAAACCCGTAACCTCCAACCCCTGCTCCCTGGAACTTATGGGGATAAGGTCCCTGGCCAATTCCTCACCGTAATAGGTGGTAACCCTTTCCTTCAGGCTGGGGGCCGAGGGGAGGTTGAAGACCTCACGGCCATTATGCAGGAAGACAAAATGCACCTCCGGGTGGGAGAGAGCGAGTTTAGTAAGCACCTCTGAGATATGCGACATCTCGGCAGGGGTGGACTTGAGGAACTTTCTTCGGGCTGGCACGTTGTAGAAGAGCTCCTTCACCTCTACCTGCGTACCCTCCGGGGCGCCAACGTATTTGTGCTTCCCGCGGTCTCCTCCCTTTACCTCAATCTCCGCACCCTGACCGGCACCCCTGGCACAAGACACTATCCTGGCTATAGACACCGCCCCGATGCTGGCGAGTGCCTCACCCCTGAAGCCCAGGGTGCCTATGGCCTCCAGGTCTTCAGTGGTTGCGATCTTGCTTGTGGCATGTTTTAAAAAGACCTTACCCAGGTCATCCGGCGCAATGCCGGCGCCGTCGTCGGCCACACGAATCAGCGTCTTGCCGCCCTCAACCAGCTCTACGTCTATCCGGCTAGAACCGGCGTCTATTGAGTTCTCCACCAACTCCTTGACCACGGAGGATGGCCGTTCGATGACCTCACCGGCAGAGATCTTTCTGGCCACGTCCGGGGGAAGGACTTGTATCAGAGATGAACCCTGTTGCTTTTGCATTTAGAAAGAAACCTCTTCATTTGAGACAGCTAACAACCCTATCATATCCCTTTCCCTGACGGGAGACCACTATCCGCCTGGCAGTAGGGCCCTCTATGTACATGGAAATCTTGAGGTAATTCTCCGGCAGACATGCCTCCACCCTGTCGGCCCACTCGACCACAGAGACCCCGTCGCCCCAAAATATCTCGTCACAACCCAGGTCGTACATCTCTCCGGCGCCCTCCAGCCTGTAGGCGTCAAAATGGTAGATTGGGATACGGGCCTTATACTCTGCTACCAGCAAAAAGCTGGCACTCCTCACCTCCCTGGCGTCGCCTACGCCGAGTCCTGTGGCCAGCCCCTTTACCAGAGTGGTCTTGCCGGAGCCCAAACTGCCCGTAAGTGCAACCACGTCGCCAGGCCCCAGCTGTTTGCCTATCCTGCACCCCAGTTCCACCGTCTCCTTCTCGCTGGAGGTGGTGGTAACGAATGGTGCCTGGGTATTGCTAGAGGTGTTCATATCCTTCCGGCCTTATGCGCCTGAGTTTCCCGGCTTTATCTTTAAGAAAAAGCCCCCTCCCTTTATCCAGGCGGATGTGCCCTATCCTGGTGACGGGGACCTTTAGCGGATTCTTTTTAACAAGCCTCTCTGCATGCGATTTGCTCAGTGTGAATAATAGTTCGTAGTCCTCTCCGTCTGTCAGCGCATGGTGGAGGGGGTTTTTGCCTGTCCTGCGTGCCAGTGTATAGGCGGCCTTGGAGATGGGTATCTGTTCTTCGTACAGGACGGCGCCGACGCCGCTTTCCTCAAGTATATGCCCCATGTCGAGTGAGAGACCGTCGCTTATGTCTATCATGGAGTGGAGTCCAAAGTTTTTGTTCAAATAAACGGCCTCCTTCAGTCTGGGCTCGAAACGTAGATGTTTTCCTAATATAGTCCCCCCCAGCTCTCCTGTGACCATTATGGCGTCTCCCGGTCTTGCGCCGGAGCGGAGAACGGGACGCAGGCCGTCCGCATTACCAAGGATCGTGACGTTTATAAGGAGTGGCCCTCTGCCGGTTACGGTGTCCCCACCGACTACCGTAACCCCGTATTTAGCCGCGGTGTCGTTCAGCCCACGGGTGAGTTGCCTGGCGAACCTCATAGGTGTGGAACGTGGAAAGGCTATAGATATAAGGGCAATAGTGGCTCTACAGCCCATGGCGGCTATGTCACTCAGGCTTGTGGTAATGGCCTTTTTGCCCAGTGCCCTGGGGCCTGTGTCCTTGAGCCTGAAGTGGGTCCCCTCAAGCAGGGTATCAGTAGTGAGTACACAAAGGCCCTTCGGCCCCCTTATGACCGCTGCATCGTCACCGATGCCCTTCAGGACGTCCTTCGAGACCCCTTGAATTCTCTTTAGGTATTTGATATATATGCTTTCCCGCATTTGCCGACCGGTACGATAAAAAGACCCTTGCCCTGTTTATTCAATTATATGGCGGGGGTGCCAAATTTCTATTTGATTTTTAAAATCCTTTTTGCTAGAAGTGTGGAACATCGCAAGTACGTTTACTAAAAACCCCTTGTATGAAAAAGGTAGGCCGCATCATCACCCTCCTTGGAAGGGAGTATCCGGACACCAGGCTGGCGCTGGAGTTTAAGACCCCACTCGAACTGCTGATAGCCCTGATACTTGCGGCACAGTGCACAGACGAGAGGGTGAACCAGGTAACCCGTAAATTGTTCAAAAAACATCGCAGTGCCGGGGATTACGCCAGGGCAGACCTTGGCACCCTGGAGAAAGAGATACGGCCCACAGGGTTTTTCCGAAACAAGGCAAAGAGCATAAAGGCGTGCACCGGGGATATAGTGGAAAGGTATAAGGGTAAAGTTCCTGATAAACTGGAGGACCTGTTGAGTCTTCACGGTGTTGGCAGGAAGACTGCCAACATCCTGCTTGGTAATGCGTTCGGGGTGCCGGCCATAGGGGTAGACACGCACGTTGGGCGTCTGGCCCAGCGTATAGGGATGGCAAGCTCCAAGGACCCTGACAGGATCGAGGCCGAGCTCACGGCCGTTATCCCCAAGGAGAGGTGGGTAAGATTCTGCCACCTCCTTCAGGACCATGGAAGGAAGGTCTGTACCGCACGTACTCCCCTTTGTTACCAGTGCGTTATAAACGAGTATTGCGATTATCCAGATAAGACTCCGGGACCCAAGGAATGAACATCACTACCATAGGCTGCGGATACGTCGGACTTGTGGTTGGAACGTGCCTGGCCGACCTCGGTAATGAGGTAATATGTGTTGATATAGACGGCAAAAAGATAGCGGGGCTTAGAAGGGGAAGAATACCCATCTATGAACCCGGCCTGCAGGACATGCTCCATAGAAACGTGAAGGAGAAGAGGCTGTCCTTCAGTACGGACATGAAGAAGGCGATAAAATCCTCACAGGTTATTTTTATAACCGTAGGGACACCTCCCGGACAGAACCACGAAGCAGATCTTACGCCGGTAAAAAAGGTCGCTCGAGAAATCGGCAGACACATGAACGGCTACAAGGTCATAGTGAACAAGAGTACCGTACCCGTGGGCACTGCCACAGAGGTGACCAAGACCATAAAGAGGTACCAAAAGAGGCCGGTGGAGTTCGACGTGGTATCAAACCCTGAATTTCTCAGGGAAGGGGAGGCCGTCCAGGACTTCACGAACCCTGACAGGATAGTCATCGGTGTAGACAGTCCGAGGCCCAAGGCGGTCATGGAATCTATTTACAAGGGGATTTCGCGTGCGAACAAACCGATTCTCTTTACCAGTATACGGACCGCAGAGATGATAAAGTATGCCTGCAACGCCATGCTGGCCACCAGGGTGTCATTTATGAACGAGCTGGCGGCACTGTGCGAGAAGGTGGGGGCGGATGTAAAGCAGGTAGCCGTAGGTATGGGGCTGGATGAGAGGATTGGCCCCAGGTTCCTTCAGGCGGGTGCCGGCTACGGGGGTTCGTGTCTGCCCAAAGACGTGAAGGCCCTGTCCCAGATTATGAAGCTCCACGGGGTCCGCTCCAAGGTTATTGACGCCGTAGATGATGTAAACCGCCGTCAGAGGAGGCTGGTCGTAAGGAAACTGAAGAAATTACTGCCGGAGGTTAAAGGGAAAAGAATCGCCCTATGGGGTCTGGCGTACAAACCAAAGACAGACGATATGAGAGAGGCCCCTTCCGTGACGGTCGTTAAAGAACTCCAAAAACTAGGGGCAAAAATACAGGCCTTTGACCCCGAGGCCGAACACCAGGCTAAAAAGATATTAAGGGGGGTAAAATACTTTGGTGACCCCTACAAGACGCTAAAGGACTGTCACGCCCTTATCATCCTGACAGAGTGGAACGAGTTTAGGGAATTAGATAAAGATAAAATCAAGAAACTGCTGAAGATGCCTAACGTAGTGGACGGCAGGAACATCTACGACCCGGATGAGATGAGACAGAAGGGCTTTAACTACCTGGGTGTCGGCAGGGGGTAGTTTATCTGAATAAGCGTCTCGGGCTTGGCAACAGTCCCGGAAATATTCAGGCCTAAAAGAGGGATTTCGATTTGAAATGTCTGGCTTAAGATGGGTATTGTTGGGAATAGTCGTTATCGTCCTGGCCATTATAGTCTTTGGGAGGGGGTGTATAGGGCCTGAGAAGGTGGTTACCATCGAGAAGTTTTATGGAGAGGTTGAGGAAGGCAATGACCCCGACAGTCTCGAACTGGAAGATTCACAATCGAAAACAGAGCGTGTGCATTCTTATTTTATTGACAGGATAGAAGACGAGGAAAGGTATAAAGAATATCCCAGGATAGTTGCCTATGGAAATGGCAAAATCCGGATAATCGGTCCGGAAGAAGAGGGCGGGTGGGAACTTGAAGGAAAGATAAAGGATGAGATGTATTTCAGGAGTCGTGAGCAGACCAGTCAAGAAGTTGGTTCTCCACACACCTACAAGGATTGGGTCATTACGTGGTGGGATGGTGATGACTACGAGGCCGTAGTAATAAAGGATATTTCCCGGGAAGGACAGAAGACGTTCAAGATAAGTCTTAAATAGGTCAAGCCGGGTTATCCTGCAAAAATACTAATATTTCAGGGAATTCCTGCCATAGATTTTTCTTCTAACTTTTTTAAAGAATAACACCTGTCATACCTATCCCTACTCTTACCGTCCTTTCTTCCTGCATTTTATCAGGCGGCACATTCCCAGGATATTTACCCCTTCTATGTGTTCAATGACGAGGCCGGCGTCGGCTATAAGGGCTCCAAAGTCTACGTTCCTCCCCAGTCCCAGTGCCTGGCGAATGGGCTGGAATTTTTCTTCGAACCATGCGACTACCCTGCTGGATGCGCCCACATAATTAAGGATATAGACCTCGCCTTCATCCTTACAGACCCTTACCATCTCCTTCATAACCTTCAAGGGTTCAGGCACTACACTTATCACGTGGGCGGCTATCACCTTGTCAAACCGCCTGTCCGGGAACTCCATCCTGCCGGCATCCATCTCGTAAATCTCTACGTTGGAAAGGCCCAGGTTCACATTCCTTTCCTTCGCCTTCGCCAACATCTCTGAGGAGATGTCTATGCCAACCACCCTGGCGTGCCGGGGGTAATGCGGCAGGGACACCCCCGTGCCCACGCCCACCTCCAGCACCTCCTGGCCGGGCTTGATGTCCATAAGCCCGATTGCCACCAGCCTGCCGGGGGCGTAAAGCCTCCCAAAGATGCTGTCGTAAAAGTAGGAATGGACGGCGTATACGTCTTTTATTCTGTCTATTTTCATCCAGCTAGTAGTCCACCAGGGTCCTGCATATAGAGTCCTGGATGCGTTTTATCTTTGAGTTAGGGACCTTAAAGTTGTTGATAAGGATAGAGAAGGCCACCGTCTTGCCGCCCAGGGTCTCAACGTATCCGGAAAGGGCGCTAGCCTTATATATATAACCCGTCTTCGCCCTCACCCTGCCCTTATAAGGCTCCTTCTTGAGCCGGTTGCGGAGGGTGCCGGAAGTGCCTGAGGTGGACAGTGATGAGTAAAAGACGTCGCCGTCTCTGTGTCTGTACATGAAGGCCAGGATATCAACAATCATGCGGGGAGAGAGTCTGTTGTCTCTCGAGAGTCCGGAGCCGTCTGTTATTTTATACCTGTCGGATGAGTACCCGAGCTCCAACAAAAATCCCCTTAGCGCCTCCTGCCCGGCGGCAAAACTGCCCTTACCCTTTGTCTCCATCCCCAGGGCCTTTAGTATGTGCTCCGCGTAAAAATTCTGGCTCCTAGTATTGGCGACCTTGACTGACTGGGCCATCGTTGAGGCCATTGAGGTCAATTCATGTAACTTCAGGGGGGAATTTCCGTCTTTCTCAGTAATCAACCGCACCCGGCCGTCTACTTTGATACCCTGTCGTTCCAGGACCTCTTTAAAGACGCTGGCAAGGAATAGCGGTGGGTTGTCTACCGTCACAAAATGCGTCGCGGGCAACTGACTGCTCTTAACCCTCCCCTTGACAAATATCTCGTTAGTACCCGGCTTTTTATTGATGATGAACTTTGCGTCCTTCTTTTTTTTGGTTATACGACAGGAATTATGCACCGTCACGTATTTTGTGCTGGGTTCCTTGACGATCTTTACCCCGCCATTAGCACCGGGCAGCACACGCAGTTCTATGCAGTTATCGTTAAAGGAAAGGCCGCTCACCGGGGCGCAATACCAGCGGGCAAGCTGGTCCCTCGGCCAGCTGGGGTGGATGTACTCACGGTCGAAATACGTATCGTCCGCAATGATGTCGCCGCCGATCTCTATTATGCCCGCCTCGCTTAGCGCTGCCGCCCAGCGCTCCAGTATGGCCGTGCTCCGGCCCCCGTGAAAACGGCCTGAGATGTTAGGGTCGCCACCGCCCCTGATGATTATGTCACCGCTTAACACCCCTTCCTTCGAGATATCGCCGCGGCGATAAACGGTGGTCTTGAACTGATATTCGGCTCCCATATATTGAAGTGCGGCGGCGGTAGTAAGGAGCTTCATATTGGACGCCACTATGAAGAGTTTATTGCTGTTGAGGCTGAAAAGCTCCTTCTCATCCCGGAGGGAAACGACGCAGATACCAACAGAGGCGCCGTCTAGCGGGGGTACCGATAAGATACGCCCTATATTCTTTGCTAAACGGGTTTCCTTAACGGGTCCGGCCCAAAGACGGGCCTGGAGGGCAGTTAGAACCAGACATGCGGCAAGAACCAGCCTTAATGCAGGAACAGCTACCTTTGTCTTTACTTCTTTACATTCTGATGCCACATCCGTCCTAATGGTGGCTGGCATGGCAGCATATAATAACAGGAACCAGAGCCTTTCTCACCCCTACCTCTTCTTAACTCTTTTCTCGACCTTCTTTTTTGTAACCTTTTTTGAAGCGCTGGACTTTATCTTTACCCCGGGCCGTGCTTTTGCCTTGGCCTTCTTTTTGATCCTTACGGCCCTCTTTCTCTTTCTAGCTGGTTTTGCGGAACGTTTTAATACACCTTCAACAAGCGCCAGCGACTCCGCTTTGTCCAGCGGTTGAACCAACACTCCCTGGGCGCCGGACTTCAGCAGGGACGCCTGGTAGCGTTTAGACTTCTGGGCCGTTATCAGTACAATATTGAGTTCCGGGGCGAGTTCTCTGAGTTTATTGAGGATATCGAGGCCGCTGATTTCATGGACGTTCTCGCCCACCACGGCCAGGTCCATCTGCCTCTGTTCTACGACACTGACGCCGACCGGTGCGGTGAGGGCAACCTCCGTCTCATAACCGTAGAGCTCCAGGTGGTCCCTAAGCTCGTCCACCGTCTGGCGCACATCCTCTATTATAAGTATCCGTGCTTTGGCCATTTGCCTCAGGCGCAGCGACCCACCCCACCCCCCTGCGAGACTATTTTTCTATAACTTTTCCCCCCGCCCGTCCAGTAAATATTGAAAATTTTTTTTTAGCTGTCCCCCTACAACTCTG
The DNA here is from genome assembly GCA_030623665.1 of Planctomycetota bacterium. GTDB lineage: Bacteria > Planctomycetota > Brocadiia > Brocadiales > Bathyanammoxibiaceae > Bathyanammoxibius. The sequence goes on along the minus strand of JAUXLO010000077.1, from coordinate 24 downwards.
AAACGGCCCCTCAGCCCATCCGGA
>JAUXLO010000103.1 GCA_030623665.1 Planctomycetota bacterium | reverse complement strand
TCCTTCCGTTAATTCGATAAGGGCCAGACCCATACCAATCTTTGCCTCATAATATTCCTTCGCAAAACCCTTTTCTCCACAGACCTTGATGGCCACGCCAAAGTGGCTGGCCGCTTTGTAAACGTCGTCTCCCCTCTTGGGTGTTTGCAACACAAGATAACTGAAACCGATACGATTCTGCAATATTCCATACTCTCGCGGGTATTTCTTCTTATCGTAACCGTCAAACGCTTTCTTATAGGACTCGATGGCCTTTCTTAGCTTAGCTGCGGGCACATATACATAAAGGGGTTCAAACGGCTTCCGGCCAAGCTCTTCTACATCTACTTTTACTTCCTCTGCTCCTTCCGCCGCCTGAGATTGGGCAGAGCACACGCCCGTAAATATATTGCCATCTATGATTAGAAGACAAAATACACCGGCCAATAAAATCTGCATAAATGGCTGCCAGCTTTTCATAGTGATGTCGTCTCCAGGTTCCTTAACCTTGCCATGATTATGGCGGTGGTTAAAAATTCAGTATGGTTTATAATATATCTTAATCAATTTGGCAAGACTATGTTTTTTGTAGGGGCGGGCCACCGTGTCATGCCATAGGCTGAAAGTGCGCCAGAGGCGGATCTGACCTTTGGCACGACCCACCAGTTTGTTTGGATGGCAGACCCGCACGCTACATAGAATAAACAAGGGATAACCATCGCCTGAGGCGGGGTGTCCCTACAAATTTTTGCCAAAGGGTGATTTATTCTTAACGATGAACATTGTCTCTGTAAGCAGGCGCACGGACATACCAGCCTTTTATGCCGACTGGTTTATGCGGCGTGTGAGGGAGGGCTATGTCCGACACCTCAACCCTTTCGGCGGGCAGGAGCACGATGTGTCGCTGCAGCCTGAAGACGTGCATGCATTTGTTTTCTGGTCGAAGGATTACGGCCCGTTGATAAAACACCTCCCTGAGCTTGAGGAGAGGGGCTACGATTTCTATTTCCATTTTACCATAACGGGCATCCCCAAGACATTTGAGAACCTTGTTGTCCCCGTGGACGATGCGATTGCAACCTTCCGTCTGCTGGCGGAGCGTTACGGACCCAGGCGCGTTCAGTGGAGGTTCGACCCAATCGTAATATCCAGTGTTACGGGGCCTAATTTTTACATAAGACGTTTTGAAGAGATAACATCCAGGCTCCAGGGGGCTACGGAGCGCTGCTACTTCAGCTTCGTGTGTATGTACTCGAAGGTGCGCAGGAACCTGGATGAACTCTCAGAAAATCACAATATTATCTGCCACGAGCCATCCGCCGCGGATAAAACGGCCCTGACCGGTAGACTTTGGGAAATAGCTGACAGGCACGGTATAATACTCTACTCATGCTGTGGAGAGGCCCTGGCGACGGGTGGCGTGAGGCAGGCGCAGTGCATTGACGGGGAGTTACTCTATGAACTCTTCCCTCATAAGCCGAAACAGACAAAGATAAATCCCACACGAAAGGGTTGCCGATGCGTTATAAGCAGGGACATCGGGGCCTACGATACCTGCCCGCACGGCTGCATATACTGCTACGCCAACGTGAACAAGGGTTTGGCGTATAAAAGGTTCATGGCGCATGACCCCTCAAGCCACATTCTGACGCCCGCCCAGACCCGGCTTAAGAAGTAGGGACAGAGCTTCAGGGCTTGATTGACTGTAAAAGGTAGACAAGGGAGTTTACTTCGTTGAATCAACGACCGTAAAGGTCGTTGTCTACCATCGAGTCTGTAGGCTGCCGTGCCAAAGGCAGGTCTGCCTACGGCGTGACGTCTCGACGCACCGTGCTCCTGAACTGATTATAAAAAAAGGGAGGACATTTGTCCTCCCTTTTAGGTCTATGCTCTGTGTTACGTCGTCCTTATTTTCCCGAATCGCCACTCAGGGCGGGTTCGGGAGGATGTACCTCCTCAAAGGCGAGTTTCCCTTCCTCCACCTTGACATCTATCGAGGCTCCGTTGACGAATCTGCCCTGGAGGAGATCCTCTGCCAGTGGGTCCTCTATGTGATTTTCAATGGCACGCCGCAACGGCCTTGCACCGAAGAGCGGGTTATAGCCCTTCTGAATAATGAAGTCCAGGGCCTCATCGCTCAGAGAGATGGTGATGTTGTAGTTGCTCAGCCTCTCTCCAAGCTCATTCAGCTCTATCTGGATAATCTCTTGCAGGTCTTCCTTATTGAGTGCCCTGAAGACTATTACACCGTCAATGCGGTTCAGGAACTCGGGCCTGAAGTGTTTTTCCACCACTTTCATCAGTTGTTCCTTCATGGACTCATACGATTGTTCCTCCCCACCCTTCCGGAAGCCCAGGGTGGACTGGTTCTTTATAACGTCTGAGCCGATGTTGGAGGTCATGATGAGCACCACGTTGCGGAAGTCTACCTTTCTGCCGAAGCTGTCGGTAAGCTTTCCCTCTTCCATTATCTGGAGGAGCATGTTGAAGACGTCCGGGTGGGCCTTCTCTATTTCATCGAGGAGGACTACCGCATATGGCCTGCGGCGTATCCTCTCTGTGAGCTGACCGCCCTCTTCGTAGCCTATATAGCCGGGAGGAGCGCCGATAAGTCTTGAGACGTTGTGTTTTTCCATATACTCGGACATGTCTATCTGCACCAACGCCTCTTCCTCGCCGAACATAAACTTGGCCAGGCTCTTTGCGAGATGGGTCTTGCCCACGCCGGAAGGGCCTACGAAGATAAACGTGGCGACCGGACGCTGAGGATTTTTTAGCCCTGCCCTGGAGCGACGGATGGCCTTGGATATGGCCTTTACGGCCTCATCCTGGCTTATCACCATTTTATGGAGCTCGCTCTCCAGGTTGAGCAGCTTCTTTGCCTCCTCGGTCTCCATCTTGGTGAGCGGTATACCGGTCATCTTAGAGACCACCTCTGTTACCACCTCCTCGTCAACGATGGCGGTCATCTCTGAGCACCTTTCTTTCCACTGACGCTCAATGGTCTCTTTCTTCTTTTTGAGTTTATCGGCCTTGTCCCTGAGCCGTGCTGCCCTTTCAAAATCCTGTACGGCCACCGACTCATCTTTGTCTTTGTCGAGCTTTCCCATCTCCAGCTCAATGTGTTTCAGGTCTGGCGGCCGTGCCATGTTCTTCAGCCTGATACGTGCACTGGCCTCATCGATGACATCAATGGCCTTATCGGGCAGGAACCTCCCCGTAATATAACGGCTGGATAGCTCAGTGGCCGCTATAATGGCGTTTTCTGTAATCTGCACGTTGTGGTGGGCCTCGTAGCGGCTCTTTAGGCCTTTTAGTATCTCCACGGTGTCCGGTTTATTGGGTGGCTCTACAATTATGGTCTGAAAGCGCCTCTCCAGCGCGCCGTCCTTTTCTATGTACTTACGGTACTCGTCCAGCGTGGTTGCGCCTATACACTGTATCTCCCCCCTGGAGAGTGCGGGCTTAAGGACGTTGGAGGCATCTATCGCACCCTCTGCCCCGCCTGCGCCTACAAGTGTGTGAAGCTCGTCGATGAAGAGGATGACGTTCTTTGCGCGGCGCACCTCGGACATGACCGCCTTTATCCTCTCCTCAAACTGTCCCCTGTACTTTGTCCCTGCCACTATCATGGCCAGGTCGAGGGCCACTATGCGGCGCTCCCTGAGTATCTCAGGCACACTCCCATTGACGATGGACTGTGCCAGGCCTTCCACGATTGCGGTCTTGCCGACACCTGCTTCTCCAAGGAGTACGGGGTTATTCTTTGTGCGGCGGCATAATACCTGTATAACCCTCTCTATAACCTCCTGACGGCCGATAACCGGGTCGAGCTCCGAATCTCTGGCCTGCTGAGTGAGGTCACGCCCAAAGGAGTCCAGGGCCGGGGTCTTTGATTTGCCCCTCCTTTCCTCCTTCTCCGGGCCTTCGCCAGGATGTGCCGATTCTGCACCCAGGAGATTTATGACCTCCTCTCTAACGTCCTCAAGTTTAACGCCTAGGTTCAAAAGCACCTGGGCGGCTACACCCTCATGTTCCCTTAACAGACCAAGGAGCAGGTGCTCAGTGCCTATGTAGTTATGTCCCAGATTCTTTGCCTCTTCCATGGCAAACTCCAGCACCTTCTTCACCTTTGGCGTGAAGGGAAGCTGCCCTACTGAGACCAAGTCGGGGCCTGTCTGGACTATCTTTTCAACCTCTATACGTATCTTCTTAAGCTCGATATCCAGGTTCTGGAGCACGTTGGCAGCCACACCGCTACCCTCTTTTATAAGGCCCAAAAGTATGTGTTCTGTGCCTATATATTCGTGGTTGTATCGCCTGGCTTCTTCCCTGGCCAAGGCCATTACCTTTCTTGCCCTGTCTGTAAATTTGTCGAACATTAACTCTCTTCCTTCTAATTATTGTTACGTAAACGCTTCCTTACAAAGGAGGCTCTTAACACGTTCCTCTGGGTTGCTTCCAGTTCTTTACCTTCCAGCTTTTGTAGATGTGCCGGAAGGGTGAGTATAAAAAGCTCGTTAAGTGTTTCAGTTGATACGTCTTTGAGTAAACCGATGTTTACACCCAGACGCACCTGTGACAATAGATGCATCGCCTCTTCAGATGAAAGCATCCTGGCCATCTTAAGCATGCCGTATGAACGCCACACCCTGTCTTCTAGTTGTTTCCCGTTGTCTGCCACTAGGGCATCCCTTGCCATACGTTCGTAGCTGGTAATTCTGGGAACTACACTCTCCATAATCTCAATGATTTCGATCTCTGACTTACCCAACGTAAATTGGTTCGAAACCTGGTAAAGGTCTCCAAGCACCTGGGTGCCTTCTCCGTAGAGCCCTCTGACTATCAGCCCCAATTTCCCCACGGAGTTAAAGACCTTTTCTATGTGATGGGTTAACCCAAGGGCAGGCAGGTGTAACATCACTGAGGCCCTCATGCCGGTACCCACATTGGTGGGACAGGCGGTTAAGTAACCAAACCTGGGGCTGAAGGCATATTTCAGTTCCTTCTCCAGGATGTTATCCGTATCGTTTATGACCTTCCATGCCTCTCTAAGCTCGAAGCCCGACCGTATGACCTGGATTCTCAGGTGGTCCTCTTCATTGACCATGACACTGATGGTCTCTGACCTGCCGAAGGCCACCCCGCGCTCACCTTCCCCGCCCGCGTGCTCTCTGCTTATAAGGCGTCTCTCCATCAGGAAGAGTCTGTCAACTGCGCTTATGTCGGAGAGCCTTATGTAGTGGAGGTCTTCGGTGGCCTTAGCCTTCTTGATCTTTTCCCTTATAAGCCCTTCAATCTCTCTTTTCTGCTCAACGTTGGCCCTGCTGAGAAAAGGAAAGTTGGCTAGGTTTCTGGCCAGCCTAATCCTTGTGCTTATCACAGTGTCCGCCTCAGGGCCCGTGCCCCTTAGCCAGTCACCTGTCTTGTTGTAGAGTTCTCTTAACATCATCACTTCCAGAAAGTTCAAATATGCGGTCGCGTAACCTTGCGGCCTTCTCGTAGTCCTCCCTCTCGACAGCCTTGTCCAGCTCCTTCCTGAGCTGGAGCACCTCGTTCTTAACCACCAATTCTTTCCCTGCACGGCTAGGCACCTTGCCTATGTGCTGTGACGAACCGTGCATTTTATCCAGCAGTGGGACAAGACCCTTCTTAAAGGCCGTGTAATCCATAGGACAACCAAGCCTGCCGCTTGAACGAAATTCCAGATACGACATCCCGCAGGCCGGGCAGACCGTCTTAGACATTTCGCCAATCTCCGGCGCAACCTGGTTTATGAGGTTGGTGAGTATGTCCGTCGGAGAAGGCATCTTCACCAGTTGATTGTTCAGGTTGTGGGCACACTCGTCACAGAGATGCTGCTCCTTCTTTTCATTGCCCGAAATCTCTGTGAGATGTACCGTGGCATGTCTCTTATTGCATGAATTACACTTCATTGTAGTCGACCCGTTAACATTAATCGGATAAACGGATATATCTGATCTCTTATTCGCAATCTCTTATAAGCTTGTACGTATGGTAACTCTTCGGTTATCTCTTCTCCCACTTTAACAGGTCAATAACCTTTGCTAACGAGGTATTTCCCTTTTGTATCTCTGCCCTTATTCTGTTCTCCTTCTCCAGCCAGTCCATGGCGTGGTTTGCCATCTCCTCGGCCTGTCTGGTTGGGACAACCATTAAACCGTCGTCGTCACCGACAATCCAGTCACCTGCACAGACGGTTATTCCTGATATGTTTACCGGAACTCCTATCTCACCAAGCCCTTTTGGCTCTCCGGCATTGGGTAGCACCGACTTGGCAAAAACCGGGAATTTTAGTTTTCGTATCTCGCCTGTATCTCTTACTGCGCCATTTATGACGACACCCGCCAGGCCCTTCTGCTGTGCGCTGAGTGTAGCCAGTTCACCCCAGACGGCAGGGCCTGCCCCGCCGGCGTCTATAACCAGTACCTGTCCTTCTTCTGCGGCATCGATGGCCTCAACAGGCTTTGCCCAGTCCCCGGGATAGCATCTTACCGTCAGGGCCGTTCCCACCATCTTTAGCCCCTTGGTAATTGCTTCAAGCGCAACCAGCCCGGCGGCG
>JAUXLO010000174.1 GCA_030623665.1 Planctomycetota bacterium | reverse complement strand
ACCACCGTCTTCTCCCCATACTTACCGGCCAGTTCACCCACCACCCTGGCTATATCCCTCTCATCTATGAGGGCGATGGGGGCAAGCATGGTGATCGCTGAATGCACGTTACCATCCCTCAAGACCGTCTCCAGCGCCGTTCGGTAGCGCTCCGGCCCGGCGTCGGCAATAACGTCCACAGGGTTATAGATGCTGGCCATAGGAGGCAGGCATGCCCTCAGGCCGTCAATAGTCTCCTTGGAGAATGAGGCCATCTTGAGGTTCGAGTGCGCTACCGCGTCAGAGGCCAGGATGCCCGGACCTCCGGCATTGGCAAACAAGGCCACCGACGGGCCAAGTGGTGCATTCCGCAGGCTAAAGGCCTCGGCCAAGACAAAGAGTTCCTGCAAGGTATCGGCCCTGAGGACGCCTGACTGGCGGAACGCCGCATCAAAGGCCTTCTCGGAACCCGCCAGACTCCCCGTGTGCGATGATACCGCCCTTGCCCCGGCCTCAGAGCTACCGGACTTTATGAGGATGACGGGCTTCTTCTTCGTCACGCGTGACGCAACATCCATAAAGGCACGCCCGTCCCTTATACCCTCGATATAGCCCAGGATGACGCGCGTCTCAGGGTCGTCTTCAAGGGCCTCTAACAGGTCCACCTCGTTTACGTCCATGTTATTACCCATGCTGACGAATTTTGAGAATCCGATGTGCTCCGTCAGGGCCCAATCAAGTATGGCACCGCAGACCGCTCCAGACTGGGAAAAGAAGGCAATATTCCCGCCGGGGGGAGGGGTGGCGGAAAAGGTCGTGTTAAGCCTGAGGTGCGTATTTATCACACCAAAACAGTTGGGGCCTATCACCCTGATGTTGTGCCTGCGCACCCTCTCAAGGAGTTCCCTCTCTCTGGCCGCCCCCTCACTGCCGCTCTCCTTGAAACCTGCCGTAATAATTACCGTCGAATCAATACCCTTCCGGGCACACTCCTCTATGGCCTCAAACGTAAGGGCTGCGGGAAGGACGAGGACGGCCAATTCTATGTCATCATCCACCGCCTCGACACTCGGATAGGCCTTGAGGCCGAGGACGGAATCGGCCTTGGGGTTGATGGGAAAGATCCTGCCGGGAAAGCCGTAATCAATTATGTTCTTAAGGATATTGTAGCCAATCTTGTGTTCTTCCCGTGCAGCGCCGACAACTGCTATGGATTTGGGTTGGAAGAAATGTTCTAGCATGGCATCTGGACATATACATAATAGGTCATGGGCCCTTGAGCACAGATATAATTGCCTTGAGAAAACTGGGAAGGTCAGCCGGGCAGCGGGAGCTAATCATATTACCGTCAACCACCACCACCTTATCCTCATAAACGGCACCGGCGTTCACAAGGTCGTCCTTTATGGCGTAGTAACAGGTCATCTTTTTGCCCCTTACCACACCGGCCGATATCGGCACCCAGGCGCCGTGACATATAGGTGCAACTACCCTGCCGTCATCACACATGGCCTTTACCACCTTCAGGACACTGTCGTATCGCCTGAGCTTGTCCGGGGCGTACCCGCCGGGGATTATAACGGCATCAAATTCCTTCCAGTCTATCTCATCCACACGGCGGTCTGTTGGCATCGGATAACCGCCGTTCTTACCGTGATAGACCCTCTTTTCTGGCCCGGCCACCACCACCTCCGCCCCGGCTTCAAGCAACCGGAGCTTGGGATACCACCCTTCCAGGTCTTCATAATCATCGTCAACCAGAATAAGCGCCCTTTTTCCCTTCAGCTCCATCTCCATGCCCCTCGATATCGATGTAACCATTCCTGCAACCCGCCAGATTCTAATATAAGACGGCTGAACTATCCAACAAAAACATTAAGTATAGCGCCCAGCTCTACCGATAAAACACAGTTCAACGAGATGCACGTCAATCAAGATAAGCCGCCTCAAGATACGGAGTCATACGGTTAAGTCCGTGACGGTTACCGACCCAGGACTAGAGGACGTCCTGGAGCCTAATATTGCGTTTTAAGAAGGTCGCAATGCTTGTTGAGGTGACGCTGTGGATGTAGGGGATGCTGGCGATGACAGGCACACCGGAGTGCCTTTCTATCTCTGCCTTGTTGGTGTCTGCCAGTAAGGTACCACTGCCCAATCTGGTGCTGTTGAATATAACCCCCTTTACCCTCAACCTTCGTTTCCTGGCAGCCTCTATCGTGAGGAGGGTATGGTTTATCGTCCCGAGGGTGGGTCTGGAGACGATCAACACAGGCAGCTTCATCTTACGGGCCATGTCAGCTACACTCAGGTTGTCCGTTATAGGCACAAGAAGTCCGCCTATGCCCTCTACTATAAGGTGTTTGTGCTTCCGGCTCAGTGTCTTGTATGCCGACCAGACGGCCTCCATATCGACACGCAGGCGGTCCGCCTTAGAGGCCACAACGGGTGCCATTATAGAGGGGAGACATACAGGATTTATCAGTGAATACGCGTCTTTTGACCGGGCGGCCCCCTTCATCAGCATTGCATCATCCGAGACAAGCCCGTCGGATGTCCGTCTACCACCCGTGGCAACAGGTTTCATTACGCCCACGTCTATGCCCGAACTCTGCATGAGGCAGGCTATACCCGCCGCCACCAGCGTCTTTCCTACACCGGTGTCCGTGCCCGTGACAAAGACACCCCTTTCCCTGAGGACGTTTTGTTTCAAGGTATTTGGGAAAAAATTTAAGGTGGAAGAAAACCGCTACGAGCCCTAATAAGCACCTTACTCGGACTTTACATCCTTGTATTTATGCTTTTCCATCTCCAGGGTCTTATGCCTTACGTCGCGGCCCTGCACCATGTAGATAACGTCTTCGGCAATATTTGTGGCATGGTCGCCTATCCGCTCCAGGTTCCTGGATATAAGGATGAGTGAGATTGCCCTGTCGATAGCGCCTGGGTCTGAACTCATATAGGTAAGGAGTTCCCTGAATATCTTGCCCTTGAGGTCATCTACCTTGTCATCCTCGTCCAGCACCCACTGCGCCGCTGCCACGTCCTTGTTATTAAAAGACTTTAAACTCTCACACACCATCCTCTCAGCAATCCCTGCCATTACGGTAAGGTCTTTGAATGATTTGGGTTGAGACTCCGCCAGAACAAAGTGAGTGCTCTCACACATATTTACCGCAAGGTCTGCAATCCTCTCGATTTCACCGTTTATCTTTATAACAGCCGCAAGGAGCCTGAGGTCTGTTGCCATGGGCTGGTGAAGTGCCATCAGCCTCATAGCTATCTCATCAATCTCGATGTGCAGGCCGTTCACCTTGTCTTCTATACTAAAGACGGTCTTCGCCTTAGACTCGTCCTGCTCCTCTAGACCCTTCATCGCGAGGTCGATCATCTTCCGCGTCTCAGACCCCATGTGGAGGAGCTTTTTCTTTAGCTCTGCAAGTTCTTCGTCAAAATGTCTTTCCATTGCCGCCATCTCTAGCCGAACCTACCTGTTATGTAATCTTCCGTAAGTTTCTCTTTCGGGGTGGTGAAGAGCCGTGAGCTTTCTCCAAATTCTACCAACTCGCCCATAAGCAAAAAACCTGTGTAATCCGACACCCTCGCCGCCTGTTGCATATTGTGCGTCACTATTATGACAGTATATTGCTTCTT
>JAUXLO010000152.1 GCA_030623665.1 Planctomycetota bacterium | reverse complement strand
TCCAGCCAGTCCAGATATACCTTTGTCCATCTATCCGGGTAGAATGCAACCAAACCCTCTTTGGTGGCCTTTATGGCGGCGGCCGCCAGGGGCTTCATCTTTACAAACCACTGGTCAGATAGATAGGGCTCGACCACGGTATGGCACCTGTAGCAGTGTCCTACGGAATGGGTGTACGGCTCGACCTTGGCGATAAGCCCTTTCTGCCGCAACTCCTCCACCAGTGCCTCTCTGCATTCATACCTGTCCATACCGGCATACTCCCCGGCATTCTTGCTCATCGTCCCGTTCTCTTCCATTACCACGACAGGCTCAAGCCCGTGGTTGAGTGATATCTCAAAATCGTTCGGGTCATGAGCGGGGGTCACCTTCACGGCCCCCGTGCCAAACTCCTTGTCCACCATCTCATCGGCAATCACCGGGATTTCCCTGTCCACTATGGGCAGTATAAGTGTCTCGCTGATAAAATCCTTATACCGCTCGTCTTCAGGGTTTACAGCCACCGCCACATCACCCAGCATTGTCTCTGGCCTTGTTGTGGCAACAGTCATGTTCAAGTGGCGCTCGTCCCTGAACGGATACCTGATATGCCACAGGTGACCCTCGTGGGTTTCGTGGTCCACCTCATCGTCCGCAAGTGCCGTCTGACATCTGGGGCACCAGTTGATAATGTATTTACCCCGATATATCAGCCCCTTTTCCCACAGCCGAACAAAGGCCTCTCTAACGGCCACAGAAAGGCCCTCATCCATTGTAAACCGCTCCCTCTCCCAATCGCAGGAGCTGCCAAGCCTCTTAAGCTGCTTTATGATTACGGAGCCGTACTCCTCTTTCCACTCCCAAACGGCATCGAGGAATTTCTCACGGCCCATTTCCTCCCTTCTGAGCCCTTTCTGTATAAGTGCCTTCTCCACAACATTCTGTGTAGCGATACCGGCATGGTCCGTTCCGGGCATCCAGAGGGTATTATAGCCGTCCATCCTCCTCCACCTGACCAGCACATCCTGAATGATAATGTTAAGCGCATGGCCCATGTGGAGTACACCGGTGATATTGGGTGGAGGGATTACAATAGTGAAACTTCTTCTCTCGCCGTCCGGTTCGCTGTGGAAGTATCTATTCTCTTCCCAGAAGCTGTAGCGCCCGTCTTCCACCTCTTTAGGGTCATACTTTGTGGCCAAAACCTTTGTCATTGCTGCTTGCCCTTTAACGCCTTGGCCTGTGCCTGGGCCCTTTCTTCGTCCTTAAGAAGCTTATACTCGATGCTATCTACCAGGGCCTCCCAGCTGGCCTCTATGATATTCTCGGATACGCCTACCGTACCCCAGATGTCTTGCTGGTCCTGGGACTGAATAATCACCCTGACCTTTGCGGCGGTGCCGTCCTTTGGGTCTATGACCCTGACTTTGAAGTCCACTAAGTGCCATTTGAGTTTCGGGTAAAACTTTTTCAGCGCCCTTCTCAGTGCCGCATCCAGAGCGTTTACAGGACCACCCCCCTCTGCAGCGGTTAATTCCTCCACGCCGCCCACACTAATCTTGATGGTCGCCACGGTTACTGGCGCGCTGTCGTATTTTTCTACGGTAACGTGGAAGCTTACCGTGTCAAAGAAGCTCTTATACCTCCCCAAGGCCTTTTTCACCAGTATCTCAAACGACGCCTCTGCGGACTCGTAGTGATAACCCTTATGCTCAAGGTCCTGGACCTGTTTCAGTATCTTCCTCATCAACTCCTTGTTTTTTGTTATATCGTATCGTGCCATCTTGGTCAGTAAGGTGGCATTCCCAGAAAGCTCGGAGATGAGTATACGTCTTTCGTTTCCCACCACCTCAGGCGATATGTGTTCGTAGGTCTCTCGGTTCTTCATGACTGCATCCACGTGCATGCCGCCTTTATGGGCAAACGCACTGACGCCCACAAATGGCTGGTTAGACCTGGATGCAAGATTTGCCACCTCGTTAACGTAGCGCGAGACCTCTGTCAGCTTCTTCAGCTTTGCCTCGTCCAGACACTTCAAACCCTTCTTCAGCGTTAGGTTGGGTATGACCGAGCAGAGGTCTGCATTGCCGCATCGCTCGCCGAATCCGTTTACGGTCCCCTGGACGTGTGTAACTCCTCCATCCACGGCTGCAATTGTATTAGCAACGGCCAGGTCACAGTCGTTGTGGGTATGGATGCCCAACGGGACCTTCACATGACGTCTTGCCTTCTTTACCATCTCTAATACGTCAGAAGGAAGGCTGCCGCCGTTAGTGTCGCAGAGCACGATGGTGTCAGCCCCGGCCGAAGCGGCAGTCTTTAACACCTTCAGTGTATACTTGGCGTCAGACTTGTATCCGTCAAAGAAGTGCTCTACGTCCACAAATACTTCTTTACCATGAGACTTTAGCAATTTGACCGTATCCAATATCATGTCCAGGTTATCTTCCAACGATACCCGCAGTACCTCTTTGACGTGGAGGTCCCATCCCTTGGCTACAATGGTTACCACACGGGTGTTGGCCTTAAGCAGGGCCTGTAGGCCAGGGTCCTGCTCCGCCTTCTTGTGTGCTCTCCGCGTACTGCCGAATGCAACGACCTTTGCGTGGGAGAGCGAACGGGAGGCGATATCCCTGAAGAACTCCCTGTCCTTCGGGTTGGAGCCGGGGTAGCCACCTTCTATATAGTCCACCCCCAGGGCGTCGAGCTTCAGGGCGATGCTTATCTTATCCTGTAGAGAGAAGAATACCCCTTCGGCCTGACTCCCGTCGCGCAGCGTTGTGTCGTAAACCACTACTTTCTTCGTCATTTCAGAAAAACCTCTTCTCTTCTGTAATTCTTCTTATAGATGGCTTTTCGAGCTTCAAAGGTATCAACTACCTGGCCGACCTGGCCTTTCGAGCCCGAAGGCCTTGTGTACGGCCTTCGCTGCACGCCCTGCCTGTGCCTCGTCAATAATACATGAAATCTTTATCTCAGAGGTGCTTATCATCTGGATGTTTATCTCCTCCTCCGCAAGTGCGTGGAACATCTTTTCTGCAATCCCGCAATGGCTTCGCATGCCTATCCCCACCACAGAAAGCTTTGCCACATTACTATCTGCACTGACCTCCTGGGCGCATATCTCTCCCTGTATCTTGCGTACCGCCTCCATCGCCGCATCAAGCTCTGCCTTTGGGACGGTGAAGGTAATGTTGGCCTGGCCGTGAGTACCGATGTTCTGGATTATCATATCCACATTGACGTTACTCTGGGCCATTTCTCTAAAAATCCTGGCGGCCAGCCCCGGCCTGTCAGGTATGCCTCTTATAATCACCTTGGCCTCGTCCTTAGTAACCGTGACGCCACTGACCACGTTTTCCTCCATTTCCCTAACCTCCTGACAGATTGTGGTCCCCTCTGAGTTATTAAAACAGGGCCGCACCCTCAGCGGCACGTTATACCTCTTTGCGAACTCTATGGAGCGGGCCTGCATTACCTTAGCACCAAGGCTAGCCAGCTCAAGTAGCTCGTCGTATGATATCCTGTCAAGCTTTCTGGCCTCAGGGACTATCCTGGGGTCTGCCGTGTATATACCATCAACATCCGTAAATATCTCGCAGAGGTCCGCCTTAAGCAGCGCCGCAAGCGCCACGGCGGTTGCATCTGAACCACCCCTGCCCAGGGTAGTAATATTATTATAGGCATCTACACCCTGGTATCCAGCCACTACCACTATCTTTCCCCTGTCCAGCTCCTCCTTTATTTTCTTCGTGTTTATCTTAAGGATCCTGGCCTTGGTGTGCTGGCTGTCTGTGACTATGCCCACCTGTGCGCCCGTAAAGGATATGGCATCGTGACCCAGGGCATGTATGGCCATGGCCATCAACGCTATGGACATCTGCTCACCGGTGGAGACGAGCATGTCCAGCTCTCTGGTGGAAGGCCTGTCTGTTATCTCCTCCGCAAGGGCAAAGAGCTCATCCGTAGTCTGCCCGCAGGCCGATACAACGGCCACTACCTGGTTGCCTTTCCTGAAGGACTGTGCCACCCTCTGGGCAGCGGCCTTGATTTTCTCCGCGTCGGCCACAGAAGAGCCGCCAAATTTCTGTACAATAAGCTCCATTTCCTAATCTGTACCCTTTAAAACCACGAAACCCCAGAAAAAGCGACTCCAATACCCATCTGTCATTCTGAGCCGCCTAAGGCAGAGTAAACTCTGCCGCTACAACAACGCAAGCCGGGTAGTGCAAGGCCCCTATCTCGTAAAATACGGCATTGAGGGAGTTACACCACAACAGGGGACACTTTCCCTAACTCCTAAATAATATCATAAATTATGCTAAACGTTAAATTTATTTCAAACGGGTGGGTTTGTCAACACACTTCGGTCTGGCAGGGGTATGTCGTCCACCTCAGGTTGGAAATTCGCCAGATTTTGGGCGGACGGATGCCCCTGCGCCTACATAAAGAATTGGGTATTGTGGTTTTTGGTAGGATGCGTCTTGGCGTGCCAAAGAGACCGTAG
>JAUXLO010000048.1 GCA_030623665.1 Planctomycetota bacterium | reverse complement strand
TGAATGTCCCAAGCGACTGTCTGGAGATAGTTATAAAGAAACTTCCTGCGCTTAGAAAGCCAACTGTCTCCAACCTTGCCGAGGGCTCCGGATATGCCATAGAAACGGTCATAGATGAGTCCGTAGCAAGGCGTATCATACCCGAGCTCAAGAGGGCCGGGGCAGAAGGAATTATAGAGTATCCCCTTAACAAGGTGATACCATAACTGCACGCGCTTACAAAAAGACACAAGGGCAGATTAATAAACTGGCACACCAACGTGTAACACTTTGCAGCGACGGTGGAACACGGATCAGCCCTATCACCAATATTTGCAGATGTGGAAAATGACAAGGACGTTTATCCTCTTATTATTCATCCTTTGTGGATGTGCAACCCAGGAGCAAGCAAAAGAAGATAAGACCGTGCCCTTGGAGGTTGCGCAGAAGGAGGAAGTCTCACTGGAAACTATGGCCAACTTTTGCGCAGGTTTTTATGCCATGATAGGGCACGAGTGGGGGCCGGCGGCTACATTCTTCGAGAAAGCTCTGGAAGGTGACCCGAAGTCAGAAAGAATCCTCAGCTACCTTGTAGCGTGTTATATACAGTTAAATGAAGATGACACTGCCATGCTGTACATGAGGAGACTCTCAGACATAAACAGGAAAGACTTCGATATACACTACACTCTCGCCAACCTCTATGAAGAGGAAGGCAGAATAGATGAGGCCATTATTGAATACGAGCGTGCCTGCAGAAGCGACATCCAGCAGATAGACGGGGCAGTGCTGGCCAATGCCCTTTATCACCTGGCACATCTCTACATCACCACAGATGAGCCCATAAAGGCCGTCACCTGTCTAAGGGACATTCTAAGGTTGAACCCCCCGGGCGACGTCAGCGGTTTGTATACTGAGATAGGCATGGCCTATATTGAGGCCGGAGAACACGAGAAGGCCAGGGAAGAGCTGGAGCGGTCAAAAAACCTAAACCCATATTTAACGGTAACCAGATTATATCTGGCCATTACGTATGACGAATTAGGGGAGTTGGATAAGGCCATTGCCGAAGCCGATATTTTCTTGCAGGAATCACCCGATGCGTGGCTTGCACACGCCTTTTTATCCGGCTTATACGCAAAGGCAGGAAATACCGAAGATTCAGACCTGCACCGCGACAAGGCAATAGCAATACTTCAAGACAGGGTTGCTAAGGACATCAGTGACACAAATGAACATATCACACTAGCCAAACTACTCATCGCCAAGAACAAGAAGAACGCCGCTGTAAGAATCATGGAATTAGCGGGCGATAAACAAAAGAGCAAAGAAGAGGCAGCCGAAGTGCATTTTATGCTCGCCAGTTTGTATTACGACATCAACCGCGGAGTCCAGGTGGAACAACAACTCAGGGAGGCACTGAGCATAGACCCCGATTTTCATGAGGCCAGCAACTTCCTTGGCTATTTCTTTGCGGAAAGGGGGGAAGAGTTGAACGAGGCACAGCAACTCATAGAAGACGCCCTCAAGGTGCAACCTGAAAACGGCGCCTATTTAGACAGTCTGGGCTGGGTGTATTACAAACAGGCCACAGAGTACGAGGATGACGAAAGAATGGACCTCGCCCTAGAGAAGCTTATAGAGGCGGTAAAGATATCTCCCGACCCTGAGATATACAAACACATAGGGGAAGTATACTACGGCCTGGGCCGTTGGGAAAAGGCCCAAGAGCAATGGCAAACGGCCCTTGAGGAGTTTCAGGAATACAAAGATGACCCAAACATCAAACGGATAAAAGAACAACTGAAAAGGCTTGAGACCTTACAAATGCCGCAATATAGACCCCACCAGGAAGGAAACGTAGTCCAATACGTTAACTGAGGTTCAAACATGTCTGGACACTCTCACTGGTCAAGTATAAAACGAAAGAAGGGCGCTATCGACGCCAAACGGGGTAAGACGTTCTCAAAGCTTGCAAGAAACATAACGGTTGCAGCAAAGAGTGGCGGGGGAAAACCGGACCTGAACATCAAACTTCAATACGCTATTGATAAGGCAAAGGCAGCCAATATGCCTAAAGAAAACATAGAGCGGGCCATTCAAAAGGGTATAGGCGGGACTTCCGGCGAGGACCTGTTTGAATGCCTCTACGAGGGCTATGGCCCCAGCGGTGTAGCCATCATGCTTGAGATAGTCACCGACAACAAAAACCGCACTGCCTCGGAAATCAGAAAACTATTTGACCGGTTCGGGGGGAGTCTGGGGGTGTCGGGTTCTGTGTCCTGGATGTTTGAAAAGAGGGGCATGTTCACTGTAAACGCCGACAGGGCGGATGAGGACCAGCTTATGATGGTTGCACTGGAGGTAGGGGCAGAGGACGTACTCAGGGTGGAACACGTCTATCAGATAACATGTTCACCGTCAGATTTTGAACAGGTAAAAGACAGCTTGACGGAACAAAACGTCCCTTTTGAGTCGGCAGAACTTAGCTGGATTCCCAAGAGTTTTATAGAATTGGACGAAAAGGTGGGGGAAAAGATGGTGGAGCTTATGGACGCCCTAGAGGACCATGACGACGTGCAAGAGGTGTGTGCAAATTTCAACCTGCCCAAAGAGCTGCTCCTGGAGATGCAGGAGAAGCGCTAGTATCCTTGAAGGAGGACCCCAAAAGGTGTTATAATCGCTTAGGAGAAGTTCCTTCACTATCTGTACGGGAGATAAGTGATAGAGTTAAAGAAAACAAACCTCTCGGTCAGGGCCGAAAGGGCCCTTTTGTTGCAGGCAATATCCCCAAGAGGTGGCGGCTGTGACGGAGAATCCCTGGAAGAGCTTGCAAGGCTGGCAGCAACGGCGGGGGCCCGTGTTGTTGACGGCATAACACAGAAGAAACATCGAATCGATCCCACCTACTACATCGGCAAAGGCAAGGCACTCGAGCTGGCCGCACTTTGCAGTGACCGTGACATCGACGTTGTTATATGCGACGCTGACCTCACGCCCGCACAGATCAGAAATCTGGAAAAGATCCTCAACTCCAAGGTCATAGACAGAAGCGAGCTTATCCTGGACATATTCGCCCACAGGGCCAGTACGAAGCAGTCCCAGTTACAAGTAGAACTGGCACAGCTTGAATACACCCTGCCCAGGCTAAAGCGGATGTGGACCCACCTCGACAGATATGAAGGAGGCATAGGCACTCGGGGCCCCGGCGAAAAACAGCTCGAGGTAGACCGCCGTCTTGTATCCAAAAAGATACACGAGCTGAAAAAAAGGCTAAAGGAAATAGAAGGTCATCGGCGTCAAGAGGTGGCCGCCAGAAGGGAATGTTTCAAGATCTCCCTCGTGGGCTATACTAACGCCGGTAAATCAACCTTGATGAACGCCCTGACAGATGCCGCCGTCTCCGTCGAGGACAAACTGTTTTCTACGTTGGACACAAAGACAAGGCTCCTTCGGCTTGGAAATGGCAGAAAGACACTGTTAAGCGACACGGTGGGCTTTATCAAGAAACTTCCGCACCACTTAGTAGCATCGTTCCACGCCACGCTGGAAGAGGTAAGACAGGCGGACCTCCTGCTTCATGTGGCAGACGCAAGTTCGCCGTCGGTCATTGAACAGGTAGAGTCTGTAAACGATGTGCTCAAAGAACTGGGATCAGACAAGAAACCCTCCATCCTCGTTCTCAATAAGATAGATGTCCTCTCAGACGACGCCATTACTACGCTTTTGACGGCAAAACATCGCCATGCCGTCTCCGTATCAGCCCTGAGCGGGCAGGGACTAGATGAGCTGAGGACGAACATAGTAGAGTTTCTGGAAGACAGGTGTGTAGACCTTAGACTTACCTGTGGTGCCACAGACGGAAGGCTCTGCGGCTATCTGTACGAAAAGGGCCATGTCCTCAGCAAGAAAGCCCTTGGCAATAAACTGCACTTTCACGTACTCATTGAACAGAAATACATCCCGAGGATCAAAAAGCTTTCCGGTGATGCAGTAATCTCTTGCCCTGGTGCTGAACCTCTGGGATTGTAGTCCCTGGGCTTCTCTTTTATCGCATTCAGGCCCAGGGGATGAGAAGAAGTAAAATGCGCCTCTGGCGGGCCTTCAGGTCTGTCCGATTCGGACAGGTCTAAAGACCTGTTCCTACAAAACTCGGTTGTCAACCTTAGCAAAAAAATATCTGCTCCCTCAGGGGCGAGGTCAAGGGAGGGGAAAATGATGGGGTAATCGGTTAAGGTGGGGTGCAGTAGACAACGACCTTTATGGTCGTTGATTTGTGACACTGCAAACGAAGTGGAATTTCGTTGTCTACCTTAACAGAGAAACATTACGTGCTTACTATCCTTTTATCCTCGACAACTATCTTCCCAGCCTTTATCACGATATCCACGTGGTTTATGCCGAACTGATAGGGGAGGTGCTTATAGCTGGGTATATCCAGCACAATCACGTCCGCCCTCTTGCCCAGCTCAAGGCTTCCTGTCTCCCACCCCAGGCCCAGGGCGTGGGCGGCGTTTATGGTTGCGGCGCAGATCGCCTGCGCAGGCGTTAAACCCATCTCCATACATGCAAGCGATATTATCATCTGCATACTTATGGTAGGACAGGAGCCGGGGTTGAAGTCCGTCCCCAGGGCTATCGGCAGGCCCATCTCGACCATCCGTCCTGCCTGCACCACGTTCTTTTGTCCCAGAAAAAACGGGACGCCGGGCAAGAGCACGCCCATTACCTTACCTTCGGCCAGGGCCTTGATGCCGTCCTTGCTGACATGGTCCAGATGGTCTACCGAGACGGCGCCGAGCTTGACGGCCAGGAATGCCCCACCCAGGTCCTTGAACTCGCATGCGTGGAGTTTAATATCGAAGCCCAGGCTCTTTGCCTCGCCCAGTATCTTTTTTGAGTCCTCAAGTGAGAATGCACCCTCATCACAGAAGACGTCACAGAATCTTGCACGACCCCTTTCCTTCACCACGGGGAGCATGGCCAGAACCTCCTCCACATATTGAGCGTGGCCGTCATGCTTTCCAATAAATTCCTCCGGCACTGCATGGGCACCCAGGAACGTGGGAACAATATCAAGCGGATGTCTTTCGTCAAGGCGTCTTATGGCCTCAAGGATCTTTAGCTCTTCATCGAGACTAAGCCCGTAACCGCTCTTTACCTCTACCGTAGTAGTACCGTGAAGGAGCATATTATCGAGATGCTGTTCGCTCGCGCTCATAAGGTCTTCTATTGACAGCCTGCGGGTGGCCCTGACCGTATCGAGTATACCCCCGCCCTCTTTTAAGATGTCCAGATAACTCTTGCCCTTAAGCCTGAGCTCAAACTCTTCTACCCTCGAGCCACCGAATACGGCATGTGTATGCGGGTCAACGAAGCCGGGCATGACCACCTTCCCGCTGACATCGATCCTCTCCAAGGCATCCGTAACATACCTCTTGTCTACCTCCTTGCTGGGCCCTATGTCCACCAAACAACCGTCCTTGATGGCCAGTGAACCGTTATGGATAACACCCAGCTCATCCAGTTGAGGGCCGCTCCTGGGTGTGCCCGCCCCGGGTGCACCTGAGTCTCCACCAAGTGTGAGCACTTCACTCGCATTCACAAGGACTATATCGGCAGGGTCAACCATGCCAGGATTTTAGAGGAATATTAAGACCCTTGCAAACATTACATCTGATTTCTTTATCCCTCCCTTGACGGTAGATGTTACGTGAGGGTTGCCGCAGGGGGAATGCCCCTGCCCCTGTCACTATCACATAACATGCGACACTAGAATGATTTATCTTGCGGGCGGATAAAAGGTCTTATATAATTTATTCGTTCTGCTACCATATGTCATTCTTCGTTTCGCTCAGAATGACATAGGTTATTCAAGGATTATTCGTGGATATAAACCATTATGTATGACTTGCATTCCCACAGCATACTATCTGACGGAGAGTTACTGCCTTCGGAGCTGGCGCGCAGGGCGGAGGAGTTGGGCCTAAAGGGCCTGGTAATCTCCGACCACGTTGACGCCTCCAATATTGACTTTGTGGTTCCCCGGCTTGCCGACGTGTCCAGACAGTTGAGCGCTGTCATGAATTTGGTAGTAAAGCCGGGCGCGGAGCTTACGCATATAGTGCCCTCCGAGCTGCCGGGCCTTGTGGTACGTGCCAGGGAGCTTGGTGCGGAGCTGGTGCTGGTACACGGCGAGACCATTGTGGAACCTGTCCTGCCCGGCACTAACCATGCGGGTATTGAATCCGGGGCCGACATACTCACCCATCCAGGGCTGATAAGTGAGAAGGATGCCGCTCTTGCGGCCAGGCTGGGAGTGAGACTTGAAATATCATCCCGAAAGGGCCACTCATTAACCAACGGCCACGTTGCAAAGGTTGCCAGAGAGACCGGTGCCGTCCTTGTCTTTGGTTCCGATACCCACGCACCGGGTGACCTGCTGGACAGGACAGAGGCAGAGAAGGTGGCAATGGGGGCCGGGCTTGGGCCCAACGAGGTACAGGAATTATTTAAGGACACGGAGGGCTTATTTCACGCCGAAAAGGAGTCCCTGAGAAGATGATGCCTGAAGAGATGATAGAGGCGGGGCAGAACGCCCTGGACTGGATACTTGAACACAAGATTACCGTTGCGCTGACGGTTGTAATCGTTTCGGGCCTTACCGGAGCCACCGCACACTATGTCAATAAACGGACAAATGAGTATGAGGCCGTTTGGTCCAAGATCGGCACACTGTCACTTGACACAAGTATCGCCCGGTTCCAGGACGAAAAAACCCAGGAAAGGACCTTCACCATGGCCATTGAACAATACCAGTTAATGCTAGAAGAGGGCCTTGCACCGAAGAAGACCAAACCCTGGATACTGTTTGAGCTTGGGAACGCACAGTACAATGCAAAGAAATATACCGATGCTATCCAGACATATAAGCAGTTCTTGGACGGTTACGGTAATCATCCCCTGATCCCCTTTGTCAGGCAGTCCATTGGCTATGCCAACGAGGAGAATGGCCATCTGGACGCAGCTATAATGTATCTCCAGGGTAATGCACCGGCAGACGACCCTGTCCTTTTGGTCCAGGAGAAATGGGACGTTGGCAGGTGCTACGAAAAGATGGGCCGTAAGGAAGAGGCCATAAAGACCTACGAAGAGGCCGTAAAGCTTGCACCCGAAAGCCAGTATGCCAAGCTTGCCCAATACCGCCTAGACAACATCCGATAATGCACAAGAATCATGTCTCAGAAAACCCAGGAAACCATAGAAAACAAGGTCTTCGAGTTTATCGTCAAGAGAAAGGTCTACCTAGGCAGGCGGCTGGACAAATACCTTGCCGCACGGTTCCCGCAGTACTCCCGCTCATTTCTTCAGAGACTCATAAAGGAAGGGTCTGTCAAAATAGGCGGACAGCCTGCTAAGAGCAGCTACGTAATAAAATATAGAGACACGATTACACTGGAACTACCTGCCCTAAAAGAAGAGAAGGTATGCCCGGAAGACATCCCGCTCGACGTTATCTACGAAGACGATTATCTCATGGTGGTTAATAAGCCGCCTGATATGGTTGTTCACCCCGCCCCCGGCAACATGAGCGGCACGCTCGTAAACGCCCTTGCCTTTCACGTGCAAAAGCTCTCTTCCGCCGGCGGACCCATGAAACCAGGAATAGTCCACCGTCTCGATAGGGATACAAGCGGTGTCATACTGGTAATAAAGAGTAATTCAATCCACAACGATATTGCCAGACAGTTTATGGAGCGTACGGTAAACAAGGAATATCTTGCGCTGGTAGTGGGTGACGTAGAACTGGATTCGGACCTTATAGAACTGCCCATAGGCCGGCACGCCGTCAACCGGCTCAAGATGGCCGTCAGGCACGACGAGGGCAAGGACGCCTCAACTATCTACGAGGTAGTAGAGCGCTTTGGAGACTTTACACTCGTAAAGGTCATGCCCAAGAGCGGCCGTACCCATCAGATACGGGTCCATCTGAAGGCCATAGGCCACCCTGTCGTTGCAGACGCAGATTATAGCAGGCGTGACTGCCTGTACAGGTCTGAGATATTTAGGGAAGCGCCGAAACCCGAAGAGCAGCCGGTATTGGACAGGCAGGCCCTACACGCCTACAGGCTCGAATTCTACCATCCGGAACTGAAAAAGAAGGTCTCCTTCCAGGCCGACCTTCCAAAGGACATAAAGACCGTGCTGGAACTCCTCCGTGAGCGTGGAACCATAAAGAAGACAAAAAGATAGGTTTTTTGGTGCGAAAGGGAATTTATCTGTTTTCGGGACCGAATAAAAGAAGTTGACATTATTTCTACAGAAGTTAGAATAAGTAGTTTAGTTTCAAGTATCAAGGTGTCGGGGTAACATCTGTTAACGCCCCAGAGGTTCTAAGTATAGAGCCTCATAGGTCTTGGGAGGATTTTCCCCATGTTCGGCATGCCAGGCGGTTGGGAGTGGTTAGTTATCCTTATAGTGGCACTTCTTATCTTCGGGAAGCGGCTTCCTGACGTTATGAGGTCCCTGGGCAAGGGCATCGTAGAGTTCAAGAAGGGCGTAAGGGGTATAGAAGAAGACGTAGATAAGGCCTCCACGGAAGAAGCCAAGAAGAAACTAGAGGAAGAGACTAAGAACAAGAAAGGATGAACAGCCTCAACCTAATGGCAAAGGATCCAAAAAGAGACATCCTCAAATGGCGCAGGAGGGTCAAGGCTAACAAGGGCCGTAAGCCCTGTCGTGGAAGGAGCCGAACGGCAAAGCGCCGGCCAATGTAATCAACGACCCCCCAACCCGTAAGCCCCTCTTTACACGACCCGTTAAGTACCAATAGTCCTTCTTGAGCCTTTACCCGGTATTAGTATTTACCCCTTTCACCCCTGCCAAACAACGTCTCAGAGACCTCCTGAAGCTTATCCATGCCCTCTCGCGAGAACATCCCGATTAGTCCGCCTATACCCCCCGCATAGGCCCGCATCAGGTCAAGCTGCGTGAGTGCCTGATTGTCACCCTGTTCGGTTGAGATACCGGAGAGACTGCCTCAGGCAAAAAGTGCTTTAGCGATTATTATACTACCTACCATCAATCGAGGCAAAAACTTTACACCTGTCTTGCACCCTGCTATACCTCTGGTTAATATATGGAGACCTCTGCAAAATAGCCCAGGTGTCATTCTGAGCGAAGCGAAGAATCTCTTATTTTGTTCCAGATTCTTCCCCAGCAATCCGCCTCAGGCGGGCTGGACTCCATAAGGCATAATTTCTCAGGGGTCTGGAGGCATTAATCATGCACAAGGTGTTTGTTACAAGGAGGATACCGCAGGAGGGGCTGGATATCTTGAGCGCGGCCTTCCCCGGGCTTGAGGTCTATGCCGACGACAGTCCCATCTCAAGAGATGAGCTGCTCAATAAGGTACGGGGCAAGGACGGCATCCTGTGTCTGCTCTCCGAACAGATAGATAAGGAATTGATGGATGCGGCAAATACTTTGAGGGTTATAGCTAATTACGCAGTAGGGTACGACAACATAGACGTTGTGGAGGCCACAAGGAGGGGGATAATCGTCACCAACACCCCCGGTGTCCTCACCGGGGCCACGGCGGAGATGGCGTGGGCCCTCTTATTCTCTGTCTCCCGGCGGGTGGTAGAGGCCGACAGGCTGGTGCGGAAGAAGGGGTTCAGGGGGTGGGAGCCCATGCTCCTGCTCGGTGAAGGGGTGAGCGGCAAGACCCTCGGGATTGTCGGCGCGGGCAGGATCGGACAGGCCATGGCGCGGATGTCCAGGGGTTTTGATATGCGGGTACTATATTTCAGCCGCTCCAGAAAGGAAGACTTTGAGAAAAACTTACTGGCCGAAAAGGTGGAACTCGACACCCTGCTCAGGGAGAGTGATTTTGTGTCGCTGCACGTGCCCCTGACGCAAGAGACATATCATCTAATCGGGCAGAGGGAACTCTCGCTGATGAAGAAGACCGCCTATCTCATAAACACCTCCCGCGGCCCAGTGATAGACGAAAAGGCACTGGTAGAGACATTAAGGGAGAAAAAGATACCAGGAGCGGGGCTGGACGTATATGAGGAAGAACCCGTACTGGCGCCCGGACTCACAGAACTGGATAACGTGGTACTTGCCCCACACCTCGGCAGCGCCACCACCGAGACCCGCCGCAACATGGCCGTCATGGCCGCAGAAGATCTCATCGCCGCCCTGAGGGATGAAAGACCCAAGAACGTCGTTAATCCGGAGGT
>JAUXLO010000107.1 GCA_030623665.1 Planctomycetota bacterium | reverse complement strand
GGAGGACCAATACCAGGGCCCTAGTCTGAGGCATTGGATGGGCACAGATAGTAAAGGTCGCGACCTCATGACAAGGGTGATGTACGGGGGCCGGATATCACTTGCAGTGGGGCTGGCTGGCGCGGCGGTGAGCCTTGTAATTGGAGTGGCCTACGGCTCCATAGCAGGCTTTATGGGCGGGAAGACTGATAATATCATGATGCGTATCGTGGACATCCTATACGGACTGCCGTTTCTATTCTTTGTAATACTGGTAATGACAATTGTAGGCAGAAGCATCATTGTACTTTTTATTGCACTGGGAGCGGTGCAGTGGCTTACCATGGCCAGGATCGTCAGAGGGCAGATGATTATGCTAAAGGAGAGGGAATTTGTGGAGGCCGCGAGGGCACTGGGCGCCAGTAATGCGAGGATAATAATATGTCACCTGCTGCCCAATCTGATGGGTCCTATAATAGTCTACGCTACCCTTACCGTACCGGCGGTGTTGTTGGAGGAGGCATTTCTGAGCTTCCTGGGGTTGGGCGTGCAACCTCCGGCATCCAGTTGGGGTAGCCTGGCCGCAGACGGGTTCGTCCATATAACCCCGGTCAGGACGGAATGGTGGCTGGTTGTGTTTCCGGGGGTGACGTTGGGCGCTACACTGTTTGCACTCAATTTCCTGGGAGATGGGTTGAGGGATGCACTTGAGGCCTAGGCAGGGGGATACTGAGCTTGACCGTGCCGTATACTGGGTGGCCCTGCACAGCGTACCGGGCCTTGGTCCGGTAACCTACCGGAGGCTGCTGGAGAGGTTCGGCGATCCCCAAACTGTACTGCTGGAGACCTCAAAAAGGGACCTGAATTCCCTCCCCTGGCTGAGACATGGGCTGGTGAAAGATATTTTTAAGGTAAGAGAAAAGCTGGCGGATATTGTAAACGTTGTCAAAACATTGACTTATAATAATATAAAAATAGTAACACTTGCCGACGGGAGTTACCCCGCAAAAATTCGGATGCTAAAAAATGCACCTGTGGTATTATATGTAAAGGGTACATACCTGAAAAGCGATAAGAAGGCAGTGGCAATAGTTGGTACCACAAGGCCTTCAGTGAAAGGCCGCCAAATTGCCGTAGAGGCCGGCAGAAGGTTGGCGCAAAGGGGCTTCACGATAGTCAGCGGCTATGCGCACGGGGTTGATACGGCGGCGCATCTAGGTGCGATGGAGGCCCGTGAAACCTTAAAAACGGGGGATATGGCCCGCACTATAATGGTAATACCCACAGGCTTTGACCATTTTGTGTGGAAAAGAACGCTAAGACAGTATGCCCATAATAGCAGAGGGTATTGCATTATCTCCGAGAGTTTCCCCAGTCAGGAATGGTCTGTTGGTGCTGCCCTTTCGAGGAATAGGCTGATTGCGGGTCTGAGTGACGCCGTGTTTGTTGTAGAGACGGATGTCGGTGGGGGCGCTGCCCACACCTTCACGCATGCAAAGAACCTTGGCAGAATGACCTTCGCGCTTAAGTACAAAAATCCCCCAAAAAGTGCTACTGGCAACGGGTCTATACTCAGTCAGGGCGCAACACCGATATCAAGCTACAAGGATTTAGATAAGATTGCAGCTTACCTTTAATACGAATTATGTAAGAGAGGAGGCAGCTTATGTTTATATCTAACCTTATGGAGTTTTCACCTAAACCAGTTGTTGAGGGCGCCAGAGGCGTGAAGATTCGATGGATGATAAACGAGGAGAACGGGGCGGATAACTTTGTGATGAGACATTTCGAGATAGAACCCAACGGTCACACACCCATGCACACCCATCCCTGGGAGCACGAGATATTCATCCTGGGCGGCAAAGGCTCAGTTGCTAATGGCAAGGGTGAAGAAATACTCAAAGAGGGAGACGTGGTATTTATACCCAATGACGAGAAACACCAATTTAAGAATACGGGCAAAGACCCTTTTACATTGCTCTGCATGATACCCAGCAAAAACAGGTGCAACTTGTAGAATGACACCTGTAGTATTGCCTTATACCGGAGGTGTGGCAGGGCAGGTTAGCTTTGTAGGTAGATTTAACAATGGTGAGAAAGATTCACTGCTTTTAGAGACCTGTAAGTATTTGTTCCCGCCACAACGGGCGAATAGAGTACCTGTGCAGGCTTCCATCTGATGGGCCTCCGGGGCCATTTTATGTCTATTTCAATATTTGCTCGCCTAACTCTTTAAAAGATCTTTGTTGAAGAATATGGATGGCTTGCTCTTCAATCCGATAGAGATAAACTCGCTTAAGCTACCCAACCGTTTTGTCCGCGCCGCAACTAACGAGTACATGACGGACGACGAGGATTATGTTACGGACAGACAGGCCGCCCTGTATGAAGAACTGGCCCGTGGGGGAGTTGGGCTGATAGTGACGGGCCACAGCTACGTCAGGAAGGACGGCAAGGCGAGTAAAAGGCAGGCGGCAATATACGACGACACATTCGTACCTGCCTACAAGCGATTGCTGGAAAGACTCAAGCCCTATGATGCAAGGGTAATGCTTCAGATAACTCACGGAGGCCGCCAGACAAAACCGGAGATTTGCGGCACCACACCCATTGGCCCCTCGCCCGTGACCGACAAGAGTACAGGCATCACCCCAAGAGGGATGACCCATGAAGATATACTGGACATTATAAACTGTTTCGGCCTGGCCGCAGGCAGGGCGAGGGAGGCGGGGTTCGATGGTATACAGATCCACGCCGCCCATGGCTACCTCTTAAGTGAGTTTTTGTCCGCCTACACCAACCGCCGTAACGATGAATGGGGTGGCACCATTGAGAACAGGGCAAGGGTGGTCGTGAAGGTTCTGAGGGCGTGCCGGCTGAGGGCTGGAAGCGATTACCCGGTATTTGTAAAACTCCAGACCGATGACGGTATAGAAGGCGGGCTGGGTATAGAAGAGGCGGCAGAGATAGCAAAGATATTGGATAAGGAGGGAATAGACGCCATAGAGACGAGTGGTGGGATCGTGGAGTCCTTCCCCTTCGCTTGCCGTACGGACATAGACACACCTGAAAAAGAAGGCTTTTTCATATCAAACGCAGCGAAGATCAAGAAGGCCGTTTCTGTGCCATTAGTTGCAGTGGGAGGCATCCGGTCCATCGGGGTGATGGAATCTATAATAAAGGACAAGAGGGCGGACCTCATCTCCATGAGCCGGCCTTTCATAAGGGAGCCCGATCTGGTGGAAAGGCTGAGGAAGGGGCTTGCTACTAAGGCGGCCTGTATTTCATGTAACCAGTGCTGGCATCCTGACGGCATCCGCTGCGCTCAAGTCTCCAATACCTCATCGTAACATTTTACCGCAGTTTGTGACCAAGGCGTGACCGCGGTCTATGCCTGCGACCGTTTCACCCTGACTTTAAATGGAGTTATTGACGGACAGGCCAGAGGGTCATGCCACAGGTCGTGCCAGCAGTAAACACCCGCACGAGAAGTTTGCCTTGCAATAAACTCCGGCATTTGATAGGTTATGGAAGAGGGACATAACTATGTAAGTGTCAATGCCTTACACTTTATTTTGAGCAGCTATTATCCAACACGTTTATTTAAAGATTCCGGTCCGTTTATTTTGTAAGGAGAACTCATGAGTGGCCTTGCCCAGGATACCGAGAGTGCTGACCTGCAGGCGGTGGAGAGGATAGCAGAGGGCAGGCAAAAGATAAAGGAAGAGATAGCAAAAGTCATTATCGGGCAGGATGAGGTAATAGAGCACATGTTGATAGCCCTTTTTTGCAGGGGCCACTGTCTCTTTGTCGGCGTACCCGGTCTTGCAAAGACCATGCTCGTGAGCACCTTGTCGGACGTACTAAACCTTCACTTTAGCCGAATCCAGTTTACCCCAGACCTCATGCCGGCAGATATAACCGGTACAGATGTCTTGGAACAAGACCAGCATACGGGGAGGCGGTTCTTCAGGTTCATAAAAGGACCCATATTTGCTAACATACTTCTGGCAGACGAGATAAACCGCACGCCTCCCAAGACCCAGGCCGCATTGCTCCAATCCATGCAAGAGTACAAGGTTACGGCGAGCGGGCATACATACCCGCTGGACCTGCCCTTCCTGGTCTTCGCTACACAAAACCCTATAGAGCAGGAGGGCACCTATCCCCTTCCTGAGGCCCAACTGGACCGCTTTATGTTCCAAATAAACATAGACTATCCACGAGAGGAAGAGGAGGCGGAGATAGTCAGGACTACAACCTCGGCCTACAGGCCCAAGCTGGAGAAGGCGTTCAGCCCCCAAGAAATCTGTGAGCTCCAAGACCTGGTGCTAAGGGTACCGGTGGCAGACCACGTCCTGTCTTATGCCGTTAGGATAGTAAGGGCCTCACGGCCCACGGACGCTAATGCCCGCGAGTTTGTGAAGCAGTGGGTGAGCTGGGGTGCGGGTCCACGGGCCTCCCAAAACCTGATACTGAGTGGAAAGGCCAGGGCGATACTGCAAGGCCGTTACGCCGTGAACACCGACGATATTCGCTCGTTGTGCCGCCCCGTACTTCAGCACCGAATCATAACCAGCTTCCATGCCGAAGCTGAGGGTATAAGCTCCCTGAAGATAATAGAGAGATTGCTCGAAGAAGTAAAAGAAGGCCATCGATGATGAAAGAGCAGGGTACAATCCATAGGTACGACCCGGCAATACTGAGCAAGATATCTAACCTATCGCTTAGGGCCAGAACCGTGGTGGAAGGGACTTTCTCTGGTATACACAAGAGACCGAACAAGGGTTCAAGCATAGAGTTTCTCGAGCATAAGGAATACTCTCCAGGGGACGAGGTCAAACACATAGATTGGAAGGTACTGGGTAGGTCGGATAAATACCACCTCAAACAGTTCGAGGATGAGACGAACCTCAAGGCCTATATTCTCTTAGACACAAGCGGCTCTATGGGCTACGGGTCGGGTGCAATGACAAAGCTGGAGTACTCCACAACATTGGCGGCCTGCCTGGCGTATCTCCTGCTTATGCAGTCCGATGCTACCGGGCTGGTCATTTTTGGAGAGGATATCATCAATTACGTCCCGCCGCGCACCAAATCATCCCACCTCCAGGTCTTACTCCAGGCCCTCGACGGTCTTAAGGCCCAAGGCAGGTCGAACATTGCTGGAGTGTTAAACGAGTTGGCCGAAAAGGCATCGAGACGCTCTCTTGTGATACTTATTTCAGACCTCTTTGATGACGCCAACGACCTGATAAAGAAACTGAGGCAGTTGAGGAAACGCAGGAACGAGGTGATACTGTTTCAGGTGCTGGACAGCCACGAACTAGATTTCCCCTTCGATGAACTCACACTCTTTGAATCCATGGAAGACTCCCGTCAAGTACTGGCGGAGCCCAGGGCCATAAAAGACAGCTACTTGTCGGAACTCCGCGGCTTTATAGAAACGCTTCGCCGGGGCTGCCTGGAGAACCAGATAGACCATTGGCTTATTAACACCTCTACACCACTGGACCAGGCGCTACTTAAATACCTGACTACCAGAGAGAAACTTTCCCACTCAAGGATTGCTGCAAGGTTGTAATAATGAGTTTCATTAGTCCGATCTTCCTTCTGGGATTGCTGGGTGTAAGTCTCCCCATAATTATACACATGGTGGGGAGGAGACGTGCGCAGACCTATAAATTCTCGGCAATAGAGTTTATCCTACGTTCACAAAAAAAGGTAGCGGCGCGAATTAAGCTGGAGCAGATGCTCCTGCTTTTAGTCAGGGTTGCCGTTATAGCACTCATTGCGATGGCACTGGCGAAGCCCATGCTTAAGGCCGGGCCTGTCCTGGCCCCTGATGCACCCTCGTGCAATGTGCTTATAATAGACAACTCGTACAGTATGAGGTACGTTGGTGATGGAAAGACCTTTCTTGAAACGGCCAAGGAGTGGGCACGGCAGTTTGTCAGCTCGCTATCCCCGTCAGATGAGGCCTGTACAATAGCTGTTTTCCCCGCTCCCGATTCACTGCCCCAACCAACCACCGATAAGGGCGAGACCCTAAACAGCATTGACCGTATCGAACCCTCTTACTACACCACAGATATAGCGTCACTTGTGGAAAAGGCGTTTGTTATAATCAGTCCTTCTAAAAAGCGGCTTAAGAGGATATTCCTGTTTACAGACCTCACAAAGAATGGGTGGAGACCCGGCACAACGCAAGAGGTGAAGAAGATGCTGGGGAAAAGCCCTGTAAGGCTGCATATCATTGACGTTTCAGAGGCAAAGTCCCTGCCCAATATGTCTATCAGCGGTCTCGAGCGTGAATATGACTGGACAAGGAAGGACGAACAGGTCTTACTCCGGGCAACGGTAAGCAATTTCACAGACACT
>JAUXLO010000149.1 GCA_030623665.1 Planctomycetota bacterium | reverse complement strand
TTGTTGTAAGCCATGGCCAGGTTGCGGTGGGCGTCCGGGTGGTTTGGATAGCTTCTTACCGCCTCCTTAAACCCGTCAATAGCCTCATCAACCATACCCTTCTTGTCGTAGCAGAGTGCAAGGTTGTAGTATACAGCGGGGTCACCGGGCTTGAGCCTTAAGACCTCTTCGTACTCTTTAACGGCTTCGTCTATCAGGTCTTTTTTATAACAGGCGAGTCCTAGGTTATAATGGGCCTTAATGTCGTCCGGATTAACCTTTATAACCTCTTTAAACGCCTCAATTGCTCCTTCCAGATTTCTCGTTTTATAATAACCTATGGCGAGATTATACCGGGCCTTGGCGTCATCCGGGTTTATCCTTACAAGTTCCTTAAATTCTGCGATGGCATCTTCCGTCTTGCCGCTTTCGCTGTAGGCGGAAGCAAGGATGTAATGGGCCTCTGCATCATCGGGGTTAATCCACGTTACCTCTTTGAATTCTTGGATGGCTTCCTCCAGCATACCCCTTTTGTTAAGTATTAAGGCGAGATTTCGGTGTGCATTCAGATGGCCGGGGCATAGCCTTGTTGTCTCCTTATATTCGCCGACGGCATCTTCCTCCTGCTCTCTCTTCTCGTAGGCAAACGCTAAATTGTAGTGGGCCTCGATGTGATTAGGATTGATGCGTGTGGCACTCCTAAACGCCTCAATGGCTTCCTCAACCATATCTTGACTGTAATATATGAGGCCCAGTCTGTAGTGAACCTGTGCATTATCCGGAGAAAGCCTCATCACCTCTTCATACTGCGTGACGGCCTGCTCCAGCATATCCTTCTTCTCATATGCGGCGCCCAGACAAAGCCGGGCATCGATATGGTTGGGAGCAAATTCCACGGCATTCTCGAGGACGTTAATGGACTTGTCCAACCAGTCTTTTGTATCGTAGAAAACGCCCAGACTAAAGAGTGCCTCTGCCTCCTTTTCTTTGATCAGTAACTCCTCTAATGTCCGATAGTCCCCTTCACTTGGAGAGTAATCATCAACAAAGTCATCCTCCAGGCAGGCATCGTATATATTCAGACACCCCTGCTTTTTGGTGATCAGTCCGCCTTCAACCATCTCAGCCAGGGCCTTGCCCCAATTGCCCTGGTCATGTGATTCTCTTTCAAGGGCCGTAGAGAACAATTTTTTGACCAGATTTTCCTTATAAACATAGATGAAACTGCTGCGTAGCATCTTCAATAACCCGATGATTGCCCTGCCCTCGTTGCTGGCATTCTTGTAATAGGTCTTCATCTCAGGCAGGTCTAACGCAACGGAGCCCGGCGTACGGCCGTACATCGTGGATGACCAGTCCCTGTCCAAGGCCTTCGCCAGGGCCTCTTCCTCTTCAGGTGTTAGGTCGCGAAGCTCGATGCGAATTCGGTTCTCGAACTGCCTCAGGAACGAGGGCTCAATTCTATCTACCAGAGCAAGTGTGTCTCCGGCGCGGCAGGTTGCCAATACTGCCAGGGCCTCGACGTTTTGTTCCAGTTGGCTTATCAGCATGGCAATGTCGATCTTTTTAAGGTACTTATCCAGGTCATCAAGAAACAAAAAGACCTTTTTCTTACGTAAAGAGTTTATTATCCTTCGGTTGCTATCCGGGGAGATTGTATGATGTTTCGGAGCAACGACTATAAAGTCCTTCCTGTCCTTAATTGCCTCATATATGGTGCGTGTCTTGCCTGCCCCGGTTTTACCAATCACCAGCACCTTGGGACTGCCACTCTCTAAAAGCCTGCGCAGGTATTCGTCGCTCTCTCTCGACACGTAGTAGTCCCCGGCTTTATATTTCTCAATACCCAGATCCTCTGGGGTCAGCCGCTTGACTGGCGTACGGAGGACGTTTTTTCTCAGCTTGTTACGCTTGGCCTTGCCCCGCCAGAGAAACACGGCCACTATGATTCCTATTATGCAGGCGGCGAGTATGGGTAGAAAATAGTGGGGGTTTGTAAATATCTGTGTGAGCAAGGTTTGAAAATTCGGCAGCTTGCTGGGGATGGGAAGTTTGTTGAAGTTGTCGGTTACAGCGACAAGCGGAAGTCCGGTGAATGCAACTGTTAGTGTCTTGGGTAGATTCAATTTGAATAATGAGATAAGAGTCATCAAAGGGCTGTCTCTGGACGAATAGTGTATCTCTATATCTAGTTAGTGTTCGTGGCCCGCCTCCTGCTCATCTTGGCTAAACTTAGCGTCTTGGGATACAAGAGTCAATAAAAAATAGTGCAGGAAATAAATTATTTGATTTTAAAGGGCGAGAAAGTAAAATATTAGATATTCAAAGACTATTTATTATTTTCAATCAAATAGACTCTGTCGTAAAAAACTCTAGCTGCAGTTTTTTAGAGGGGGTTGGGAAGGGGAGAGACGATGAAAATAACCTTAAGCGTGATTAAGGCCGATATCGGCAGTATAGGCGGGCATATCAAGCCCAGCGCCAAGGTGATAAAGGCGGTGAGGGACCATATAGAATCCCAGGGCAAGAAAAAGTTAATTGACTTTTTCATCAGCCATACCGGTGACGACATAGCCATCCTGATGACGCACACCGGTGGTACGGGAAATGAAGGGGTCCACAAAATGGCCTGGGATGCCTTCGTGACGGGCACCAACGTGGCAAAAGGCCAGGGTCTGTACGGTGCCGGTCAGGACCTGCTTAAGGACGCCTTCTCCGGCAACGTTAAGGGCATGGGTCCGGCGGTTGCAGAGATGGAGATTGAGGAGAGGCCGAACGAACCATTTTTGTTCTTCGCAGCAGACAAGACGGAACCCGGGGCTTATAATCTTCCCCTGTTTCTAGGTTTCTCAGACCCGATGTATTGCCCGGGACTGATGCTGAGTCCGTCTATGGCCGATGGCTTCAAATTCGTAATAATGGATGTGAACTACACCGAGGGGGATCGCATAATAGAGCTAAACGCACCGGAAGATTATTATGGCATTACTACACTTCTCAGAGATAATTCCAGGTTTGTCATTGAGTCTATCTGGTCGAGGAGCTCTGGCGACCAGGCGGCAGCCGTGAGCACATCGAGGCTGAGAAATATAGCAGGAAAGTACACGGGTAAGGACGACCCTGTGCATCTGGTCCGTACGCAGTCCAAGTTCCCGGCTACTGGTGAGATACTTTCTCCATACAGCATCGGTCACTACGTGGCGGGGACGATGAGGGGGAGCCATAACGGCCCTATGATGCCTTGCAAACAAAACACCACCATCTCCTACTTTGACGGCCCTGCCGTGGTCACCTGCGCTGCCTTCTGCGTGCATAACGGCAAGCTCACCGAGCCGGCCGATGCCTTTGACCACCCGTTCTGGGACTGGGTAAGAGGCAATGTCTCCCAGAAGGCCCAGGAGATAAGGCGTCAGGGCTTCTCTGGGCCTGCCATGCTCCCGTACGAAGATTTAGAATACGGTGGCATCGTGGAGAAGATGAAGAAGCTCGACAAGGAGTTCAAGGTGAGGGAGAAGGAAAAGGCACCGGTTTCAGTGTAGTCCGCTTACAGTAAAGGCTCAAAAGGGTGTTGGGGAATAAATGATTTCTTAACACCCTTTTTCTTTCAAGAATTTCTTGGAGAGCTCTTTGAGTGTGTCCCTCATCTCCGGCAGTTTTTTGAGTAGGGCCTGGAGTCGCTTCTCTTCCATGATGGGCTTGGCCGGCGAGCCCCAGACAACGGAGCCGGGAGGGATACTCTTATAGACGTTCGCCCCACCACCTACGGTTGAGCCTTCGCCTATCACTGCGTGATCTGTTACACCCACGTCCTCGGCAAGCATTACATTCTTCCCGATAACCGCCCCGCCGGCAATCTTTGCATACGCAATGAGCATCGAATCCTCGCCGATGATCACATTGTGTGCAACATGAGAGTGGTTGTCTATCTTGACGCCCCGGGCTATTATGGTCTTGTCCATAGTGGCGCGGTCAATGGTGACATTACAACCTATCTCTACGTCGTCTCCTATCTCGATGGTGCCAACCTGGGGTATCTTCACGTGACGCTCCTCCACCTGGAGGTATCCAAAGCCGTCACCGCCTATTACTGTACCAGATTGTATGACCACGCTCCTGCCAATCGTAACCGATTCCCTGATGGTAACCTGCGGGTATATGACCGTGTTATCGCCGACCCTCGTGTTTCGTCCTACATAGACCAGAGGGTGTAAGGTAACCTGACTGCCAATAACTGCCCCCTCCTCAACGACACTGTAGGCCCCGATGGACGTATCCTTGCCTACGGAGGCCTTTTTGGATACAGATGCCAGTGGGTGGATTCCACCGGGTTGCACGGTATTTTGCTCTGCTAATGCCTGCAGGAATTTTATAAAGGACTGGAATGGGTTGTCGGCCCCTAATAGCGGCTTACCCAGTTCAGGGATGTTCCTATCTGATACCCGTGAGGCCGCCTTCGTACCCAGGGCCTTCTCAACCAGCTCCTCCTCCTTGACAAGGCTGATATCGCCTGGACCTGCCCCATCCAGGCTCCCGACACCGGTGATATTCACGCTACCGTCTCCTACCAGTGTGCCGCCCGTGATGGAATGGATCTGGCTTAAGGTATATTCCACAAACTGGGCCTCCTC
>JAUXLO010000091.1 GCA_030623665.1 Planctomycetota bacterium | reverse complement strand
TTCCTTACTACCTGCACCTTCAATTATGGTCGTGTTCTCTTTGTCTATGATTACCTTCCTTGCGTTACCCAGGTCGGAGGCGTCTACTCCGGATAGTTCAATTCCCAGGTCTTCAAAGATGGGGTTTGTACCTACCAGGGTGGCGATGTCACCTAACATGGCCTTACGCCTGTCACCGAAACCGGGCGCCTTTACGGCGGCGACGTGCAGTGTCCCACGGAGCTTGTTTACGACAAGCGTGGTCAGTGCCTCACCCTCCACGTCCTCCGCAATGATCAAAAAGGGCCTGCCTGATTGGGCCACCTTTTCCAACAGGGGTATAAGGTCCTTTATCTGTGATAATTTCTTCTCGTGGATTAGTATTAGCGGGTTATCTAAGACCACCTCTTGTGTCTCCGGGTCGGTGATAAAATACGGTGAGAGATAGCCCTTGTCGAACTGCATGCCTTCCACCATGTCCACTGTGGTCTCAATGCCCTTGCCTTCCTCTACGGTAAGTACACCGTCCTTTCCGACCCGCTCCATGGCATTGGCAATGTGTTCACCTATCTCCTCGTCGCTATTGGCCGCCACGGTAGCCACCTGGGTAATCTCTGTCTTGCTGGCGACAGGGATGCTCATCTGGTCCAGTTCCCGTACGACCCTTTCAACGGCCTTTTCTATACCTCTGCGGATGGCCATCGGGTTTGCCCCCGCAGTTTTGTTCTTCAGACCCTCCAGGAAGATGGCCTCCGCTATGATGGTGGCGGTGGTGGTGCCGTCACCGGCCACATCGTTGGTCTTGGCGGTTACCTCCTTTATCATCTTTGCGCCTATGTCTTCGTAGGGGTCTTCCAACTCTATTTCATTGGCCACAGTGGCACCGTCCTTGGTGATAGTTGGGGAGCCGAAGCTTTTTTCTATAACGACGTCTCTACCCCTGGGTCCCAGCGTGACCTTAACGGCCCGAGATGCTTTGCTTATCCCCTTGCTGATTATGCCAGAGGCTTCTTCACTGTAGAAAATCTTCTTTGCTGTCATGGTGCGCTTATCTCCTGCTCAGGAACACAAGGTAATTTGTTGCCCATGAACATTTGTTAGTGGACAACGGCAAATATGTCTTCTTCTGACATAATAAGGTACTCCTCGCCTTCCATTGTAACCTCCGTACCCGCATAGGAGGAAAAAATCACCCGGTCGCCCTTCTTAAGCCTGCTCTTAACCCTTTCGCCACTCTTCAGAAGTTTACCGTCTCCCAGTTCAATTACCTTTCCCTGTTGGGGTTTTTCCTTTGCAGTGTCAGGAAGCACAATCCCGCCGGCTGTCTTTTCTTCGGGCGCCAGTCTCTTTACCAAGACCTTCTCCCCGATAGGTTTTATCTTCATTGTGCACCTCTCCTTTTATATGTAAATTTCATCAAAACCTTCATTCCCCCGGTAGTATTTCTTCATTATCTGTTTCATGGCAAAGTGCAGGGCATCCAGATTGATGGGCTTAGAGATGACCGTGTATGCCTCTGCCGAAATGGCCCTGAGTAATGTCTCTTTTGATGCATTTCGTGAGAGGAGGATGCAGGGGAGAACGACTTGAAACTCTTTCTTTATGAACCCAAACGTATCAAGGCCGCTTATGTCAGGGAGGTTCATGTCCGTTATGAGTGCGTGGATGAGCACTTCTCTGGCAATTTCTATAGCCTCCCTGCCAGAACCAGCCAGATAGGTATTATAGCCCTCTGGTTCGAACAACTCCTTCATAGTCTCCCTGGAGATCTCATCCTTGTCAGTGATGAGCAGGGAGTAGCGCTTTCGGTTAGCGTAAGATGAGTAAGTGGCTACCATGTCAGTAATCTACGCAAAATAAATGCCAATAAGAACCTTTGGCCCGGGGGCAAGATGTTTGGACATTTCAAGGGCGTCGCCGTAGTGTCTTCATGTGTAAGGTAATATGTAGTTGGTACTTAGTGCATTGGCCGTAATTTGTGCCACTTTGTACAGGACCGGCAAGATGGGTTTTTATGTGTATTTGACCTGTCAACCTCCTGCCGAAATGGCAGTTTCCTCGATGTCGTGAAATGTCACGCTTTGTGCGGTGGAGCGGTTATTTTCGCTACGATGACAGCAGGGGTGGGGTGACCCCGCTACCGTATGGGGTCAATCATTCTTTATATGGTTCACGGGTTTCTCAAAATACGTGTTCATGCCTGTGTAGTCAGGTCTCATAGTCGTCTTTCTTAGATGCATTTATCAGAAGCACTTATGTGTGTTCTCTATTGACAAAGCATCAAGTGGTCTCTATCATGGTTTAGCGATTTTTTCATAAGATTTTCTGCGGAATAAAGATATATAATTTCATTAATTTGACGTGCATTGATAGATAGGGATAGGCAAGGTCTATCAAGGCCCTTTGGCTGGGAGGGGTAACATTTAGTCACTCTTTCCGGGATAAATTTGGGAGAAAAGATGGAGAAAACCCTTGGGGAGCTGGCCGAATACGTAGGTGGCAGGGTAAAGGGCAATAAGGACATAAAGATCCGCGGGATCAAGACCATGGATGAGGCCGGAGAGGGCTATATCACCTTCCTGGCCAATGAGAAATATGAGAAGAAGATGAACAACACCGCTGCCTCAGCCATCATTGTTTCACCCAAGTTCCAGGATGTTGATAAACCGCTGCTCATTAGCGACAACCCCTACCTGGCCTTTGCCAAGCTAGTAGACCTTATGATGAACCCGGAGATAGAATATCCGAAGACTATCCACGAAACTGCCGTAATAAGCCCCACAGCACGGCTTGGTGAGGAGGTGAGTATGTTCCCTCACGTATGCGTGGGGGAACGTACAAGACTTGGTAACCGTGTCGTCCTTATGCCCAAGGTCTATCTGGGGGATGACTGCGAGGTAGGGGACGATACAATAATACACCCCAACGTGGTTATCTATGCCAATACAAAGATAGGTAGGAATGTCACAATTCATGCCAATTCTGTGGTCGGAAGCGGCGGCTTTGGCTATGCCCCGGACGGTAGGGATTATTTTAATATCCCCCAGGTAGGCAGGACTGTGATAGAGGATGATGTGGTGATAGGCGACAACACCACCATCCAGAGGGGCGCCCTGGATGCCACCAAGATAGGCAAAGGCACGAAGGTTGGCAGCCAGTGTCAGATAGCCCATAACGTTGAGATAGGCGAAAATACACTGTTGATAGGTCAGATCGGCATTGCCGGAACCGCGAAAATAGGCAGCAACTGCGTCCTGGCAGGGGGTGTAGGAGTAGTCGGGCACGTTACGGTGGGTGACAGGGTTACCGTGGGTGCACGCTCCGGCGTGACAAACGACCTGCCCAGCGATGGGACTTATCTGGGCTACCCGGCTGTTTCTATAAAGAAGATGCGTCGGTCGCAGATCGCCGCACAAAGGCTGCCAGAGCTCATAGAGGCGCTACGGTCTTTGAAAAGGCGGATGAGTGATTTAGAAGAGAGGCTGGGATGGAAAAAATCGGACTCATAGCGGGCAACGGGCGCTTCCCCATACTCTTTGCGCAGGGGGCAAAAGCCAATAACGTCAGGGTGGTCGCTGTGGGTATAGAGGGGGAGACCTCACCTGAGATAAAGGACTACGTAGAGAGCCTCCACTGGATAAAGCTGGCCCAGCTCGGCAAGCTTATCAAGTGTCTCAAGGGCGAAGGGGTTGCCAGGGCGGTTATGGCAGGGGGCCTGACGAAGTCAAAGATGTACTCACGTTTCCCGTTCCTGAAGTACAGACCCGACTGGAGGGGGATTAGCCTGTTTTATAAAAACGTTAGGGACAGGAACGACCACACCCTCTTGAGCGCCGTGGCCGACGAGCTGGCCAAGGACGGCATAACACTGGAGAGCTCGATACTCTTCGTGCCGCAGCTGCTTGCCGAAAAGGGTTGCATCGCCGCAAGGGAGCCAACCGAGAGGGAGATGAAGGATGTCGAATATGGCTGGGGGATCGCCAAGGAGATAGCAAGACTGGGTATAGGCCAGAGCATCGTGGTGAAGGACCAGGTAGTCATTGCCGTTGAGGGTATAGAGGGCACCGACGAGACCCTGCACAGGGGGGGCAAGCTGGGCAGGGGAGGAGTTGTGGCAATAAAGGTGAGCAAAGAAGACCTGGACCTCAGGTTTGATGTCCCGACCATCGGCCCCGATACGGTAAAGACGCTGAAGCACTCCGGTGTAACCTGTCTTGCGATAGAGGCCGGCCGGACGCTGGTGCTGGACAGGGACGAGGTCAAGCATGCCGCCGACAGGGCCGGGGTCTGTATCATTGCCCGCTGACGTAGTCTGTAGGTTGCGGTGCCTACGACATCACACGGGGACCTGCCCTTACGACAACATGTTGGCGGACGGGGGATTTCCATGGTGAAGAAATCTGAATGGAACGTAGGGCGGTATTTACTGCGCCGCCTGGAACAGGTCGGCCTTCGGCATATCTTCGGCGTACCCGGTGATTTTGTACTGGGGTTCATGGACCAGGTATTAGAAAGCAACGTCGAATTGATTACGACGTGTAATGAGCTGAATGCCGGATATGCAGCCGATGGTTACGGGCGTATTAACGGTATTGGTGGCCTGGTTACGACGTATGCCGTGGGTGAGCTCAGCGCAGTCAATGCCGTTGCGGGCGCATACTCCGAGAGGGTGCCGGTCGTAGCCATCACCGGTTCCCCAACCGTTGCCAACCGTAGACGCTCGGCGATGTTACATCACACCTTGGGCGACTACGACATCCCTGCTGATATTTTTCAAAAAGTAACCGTTGCTACGGCGTTGCTGACCGATCCGGTTAAGGCACCCGAACAGATAGATAAAGCGCTGCGAGCCTGCCTGTATCACAAACGGCCGATCTACATTGAACTACCTAGCGACGTTGCCCGGCTGGCCTGTACGGAACCGGACGCCTTTGAGTTCCCTGAACCGATGGTTAGTAATCCGGCTGCCCTGACTGAGGCAGTTGATGAAGCGGTTGCCTTACTGGCCGGGTGCAGAAATCCGGCAATACTTGTAGGGGTGGAGATCCACCGATATGACCTTCAGGATCCGGTTAGTAAATTACTTAAGAAGACGGGCTATCCCTTTGCCACGATGCTGCTCGGCAAATCGGTAATCCCGGAGAGGCATCCTCAGTTTATCGGTCTTTATGAAGGCATGTCCAGCCGGGATTATGTGAGAGAACGTGTCGAAGGTGCTGGTGGTCTCTTGTGTCTGGGCACATTTATGAGCGACATTAACCTGGGCGGGTTCACGGCCAAGCTGGATGATGGCAGGCTTATCAGGGTAAGGGATGGACGGGTGCGAATCAAGAATCATTACTATAATCAGGTTGGTCTGAAGGATTTTATTGAGAGACTGACGGAAGAACTTCCAGTGGGGTCACCGGAGAGTTTTGACGTCAGGCCTGCCGTAGATTCCTGCACGCATCGTAAATCTGCGGCCTTCGAGCCCCAAGCTGAACAGAAACTGACTAACCGCCGTTTTTATGACCGCATGGCACATTTTGTGCAGGCAAATGACATTGTTATAGCTGACACAGGGGGGGCGCTGTTTAGTGCTGGTGAGATGTTTATGCCGGAAGACGTAACGTTTATCGGGCAGGCCTTTTACGCATCTATTGGCTACAGCGTTGGGGCCGCGCTTGGAGCCGGCATGGCTGCACTAGAACGGCGTGTTATCGTGTTTGTGGGTGACGGTGCTTTTCAACTCACCTGCCAGGAACTCTCAACCGTTATACGCAACAATCTAAACCCGATCGTATTCTTGATTAATAACGAAGGCTATACCATTGAACGGCTTATCATCGACGGACCCTACAATGATATACAGCCATGGAAATACCACCTTTTACCACAGGTGTTCAGCGGTGGTTGGGGCTGTGAAGTGTATACCGAGGGTGATTTGGAAGAGGCCTTGGAGAAGGCAAGGAAAAACCAGGAACTCTCTCTTATTGAAGTCCACTTTGACAAAATGGACTGTAGCGATTCACTGCGTCGTGCATGTGAGCAAATGGCAGCGCAGTATAAGCGCGCAAACCCCAAATAGAGACCTCGATAGAACGATGCCACGGTTGTTATTGTGGCGTGAATTCACTTCGCTCAGAATGACACAGGGTATTCGTCCACTCTTGTCGACCCACCAAAAACGTTTCTCTTAATATCGGTTTTTGAACGGCCGCCTTTTTCTGAATAGGTTCAACCGGAGCAACAAGTGGGTATCGATTAAAGTGTACTAAAAAATCTTCAGGAGGATATAGAGGTTCTAAAGAATGCCTGCCTTGCGTTTTCGGGGCTTGGCCCTGCGTTTGGTCAATAATCCCACAGCGGCCTCTGCCACCTTTTGTGGCTTTATCTGCTGCATACAGCGGTGGTCTGTGGGGCAGGTCTTAAGATGGCAGGGGGCACAGTCCACTGCCGCTCTTACGACCTTGCCCACCTCTTGTTTTGTCTGGCTGTACCTGGGGTCCGTCGGGCCTACCAAGACCACTACGGGCTTGTTCAAGGCCACGGCGAGATGCCTTGGGCCTGAGTCAACGGTTATGAGCAGTGAGGTCTTATTGACCAGGGCCTTGAGCCGTTCGAGGTCGATGTGGTCTTGTGACAGGTCAACCACACCCCCGTTGGCCGTATTCACTATCTTTTTGGCCAGCTCCTTCTCCTCAGGGTTGGTGACAAGTAGTACGTGGCAATCTAGTTTCTTCCGCAGGAGCTTGGCCGTCTCGGCAAAGCCCTCCGCGGTCCAGAACTTGGACGAGCCGTAGGAGGCCCCTGGATTGATAAGCAACTTGAGTTTCGAGTCGGCTATTTCGTGCTTGGCGAAGAGTCGGTCTATTGCTTTATCGCTTTTCGGTGAGACGAATACTTCTGTATGTTTTGAGCCTACCTTGCATCCTATACTGGTGCAGAGCCTGAGGTAATAGTCGCCCATATAGGTGGGTAGAAAGCGCCCTTTTTCCTTTGGCCTTTGTATCGCATCGGTGAGCAGCCAAGAGCGCTTATCCCGCACGTACCCTATCCGCCTGTTTACCCCCGCCAGCCAGGTTATGAGGGCAGAGCTGAATGAGTTGGGTAATACGAAGGCGAGGTCGTACTTCTGTTTTCTGAGTTTCTTTATTAATGAAAGATACTATCCCGACTGTTTGTGCTTTGCGTTGGGGTCGTATTCTATGACTTCGTCAAACCATGGTGTGTCGTTCAGTATGCCTTT
>JAUXLO010000031.1 GCA_030623665.1 Planctomycetota bacterium | reverse complement strand
GCGTCTGTTTAACGCCGCGTGCCAGCGTAACGCTGGCACGTTTTTTTACATTTCCATCGTTCTGCCCCCCGACTCCCTCCGCTCAATACCCTTGACACTTC
Source organism: Planctomycetota bacterium (assembly GCA_030623665.1). GTDB lineage: Bacteria > Planctomycetota > Brocadiia > Brocadiales > Bathyanammoxibiaceae > Bathyanammoxibius. Next base: position 11,149 of record JAUXLO010000031.1, on the reverse strand, counting down.
ATCACCCTATTAATAAAATCATAACCAGGTGCTAAAATCTTAGTCTCATTCCGGAGTCCCGCAATGAAATCCAAGGTATACTTTATAGAGACCGGGGCGGGCGAGGCCCTGGAGGGCCTTGCCGAAAAGACCAAAGACCTGTTCAACGCCCTGGAGTTCTCTTCGACTATCAAGCGGGGAGACCTGGTCGGTGTAAAAACCACCTTCGGGGAGAAGAACAACATCGGCCACCTCAAACCCCCCCTGGTGCGGGCGGCCGTGGATAAGGTGCGTTCCGCCGGGGCCAAGCCGTTTGTGGTGGAGACAAACACCCTCTACATCGGCCAGAGAACGAACGCCGTCAGTCACCTGCTCCATGCGAATAACCACGGTTTTACCGTTGAGACGGTCGGCGCGCCCATAATAATCGCCGACGGCCTGATGGGCGAGAACGACTACACCATGCCCCTCGACCTGCCCGGCGGCCTATGCAAGATGGCCCATATCGCAGGCGGCGCCAAGGCCGCACAGGGCCTTGTGTTCTTAACCCACGTCACCGGCCACATGCTCACCGGCATGGGCGCTACGTTAAAGAATATCGGCATGGGGCTTGCCTCCCGCGGCGGGAAGCTGGCCATGCACTCCGGCGTAATACCCCAGATAATCGAGCCCGACTGCACGGCCTGCGGGATCTGCGCCGACTTCTGCAGCCCCAAGGCCATCACCATAAAGGAGGACTTCGCCGTCATTGACCCGAAGCAGTGTATCGGCTGTGGCGAGTGCCTGGCCGTGTGCCCCTTCGAGGCCGTGAAGGTCGACTGGGGCGAAGACACGGACAACGTACAGAAGAAGGTCGCCGAATACTGTGTGGCAATCCTCAAGGGTAAGGAAAAAAAGTCTGTCTTCTTCAACTTTATCACACACGTAACCGAGCAGTGCGACTGCATGGACAAGGTCTATAAACCCGCCTTTGAGGACGTGGGCATACTGGCCTCAAGAGACCCCCTGGCGGTTGAAAAGGCAGCCGTTGACGTGATACGCGAGTCCGTCGGAGAGGATTTCTTCCAGAAGAGCTGGCCCGACATCGACTACACCATACAGATGGAGCACGCCGAAAAGATAGGACTGGGGTCAACAGACTATGAACTGGTAGACGTTAGCGGCAGCGGCAAAAAACGCGCAGCGGCAAGAAAGTAGCCTTCAATGCGTGCCCGCCATCATACCGTCTGTTCAATGTGGCAATGGACTATTCAAAAAAGAAAGTCGTAGTAATCGGACTCGACGGCGCACCGCCGGAGCTCGTCTTTGACAGATGGCTTCATGAACTCCCCACGCTCAAGCGGCTCGCCGCAAGCGGCATAGACGGCGAACTGGAGAGTACTATACCCTCCATCACCTGCCCCGCCTGGGCCTCTATGGTGACGGGCAGGAACCCGGGGCGTCTCGGCATATACGGCTTCAGGAACCGCACCAGCTACGATTATGGCGAGATGTCCTTCGTGGACTCTTCATGGGTAAAGGAAGAAAACCTCTGGGACGTGCTCGCGCGACGGGATAGGCGGTCCATACTACTGGGCATACCTCCGAGCTACCCGCCAAGGCCCGTCAACGGTCTGCTCGTCAGTTGCTTCCTGGCCGGTGATACCTCGGCGGCATATACATTCCCCGCGGAGTTTAAACGAGAGGTGGAAGACCTCTCCGGGGGATACATCCTTGACGTCAAAGACTTCCGCACGGGCGAAAAGAGGTCCGTCCTGAACGCCATCTACCGGATGACCGAGAAACGCTTCAGACTCGCAAAGGCCCTGCTGAGGAAACGGGACTGGGACTTCTTCATGCTGACCGAGATGGGGACTGACAGGATACAGCACGCCTTCTGGAGATTTTTTGACTCGGAGCACCCAAGATACTGCCCTGATACAGAGTTTTCAGACGCCGTCCTGAATTATTACAGATACCTCGACAGGGAGATAGGAGAGATACTTGACATCGCAGGAGACGATGCAACCGTCATGGTAGTCTCAGACCACGGGGCGAAGCGGTTTGAGGGAGGGATTTGCGCAAACGAGTGGCTGATAGCAAACGGGTATCTCCGCCTTAAGGAATATCCGGATAAGCCGACGCCCTTCCGGGAGCTGGAGATAGACTGGCGCCGGACAAGCGCCTGGACAGAGAGCGGTTTCTACGGCCGCATATTCCTGAACGTCCGGGGACGGGAGCCCCTGGGCGTCGTCCACGCCAACGACTACCACCGCATCAGAAATGAGCTTGCCCGGGGTCTTGAGGCCATAACGGGTCCACATGGCCGCAGGTTAGAGACCTCTGTCTTCAGACCCGAAGATATTTACCCGGAGGTGCGCGGCATAGCCCCCGACCTGCTGGTATACTTCGATGACCAGCGCTGTAGGTCTATCGGGAGCGTCGGCCACCACAGCCTGTGGACCGACGAGAACGATAACGGCTCCGATGACGCAAACCACTCTCAACACGGCATCTTCATGACGTACGGCCCCGATATAAAAAACCCCGGCAGGAGAGAGGGGCTGAACATCAAGGACGTAGCCCCCACCATACTCGCACAACTCGAAATCCCTCCCCCGACCGGGATGGAGGGAAAGCAGATTAACTGATACCGACCAAGCAGCACGCCCAAGTATGTCTCCAGCCATCTGCACAACGGACTTATCGCCTTTTCTACCATTAAAACAGGGTTGGAAAAATTTTGTCTGTCCTGGTAAAATAATCGTTTCATCCGTGCTCGACATGTCAAGTAGTACACAGAGAGGAGGGAATAACAAGAGTGGCAAAGGGAGCGACGGTATGGTTTACGGGGCTGCCAAGCTCTGGAAAATCCACCATTGCCCACAGGGTAGAGAAAATCCTTAGAGAAAAAGGGCGCAAGGTGGAGGTCTTTGACGGAGACGTAATTCGCAAGAACCTGTGCTCCGACCTCGGCTTTTCCAAGGAGGACAGAGACACCAACATAAAACGCATCGCCTTTGTATGCAAGCTAATGACACGGAATGACGTGGTGGCCATCGCGGCGGCCATATCACCCTACAGGGAGACCCGCGACTATGCGCGCAACGAGATAGGCAAGGATTTTCTGGAGGTCTATGTCAGGGCGCCCCTGTCCGTCTGCAAGGAGCGCGACGTAAAGGGCATGTACAAGAAGGCCCTGAACGGCGAGATAAAGGGCTTTACCGGCGTAGACGACCCCTACGAAGAACCGCTCAACCCCGAGCTCATCCTCCACACGGATAAAGAGTCCATAGAGGACTCCGTGCAGAGGGTAATAAATGAGCTGGAAAACCGGGGATATCTCCAATAAATCCGGTTTGCGATAACTAACCCCAAACGCCGTCACGGGAGGTGCTTCAGCAGCGCGTCTATCTCCTTATGGGTGTTATAGAAATGCGGCGCGGCGCGGACGCGGCCCTCCCTGAGGCTTACGATAATCCCCTGCCTTATCAGGCAATCATGCACCAGCGCAGTGTTGTGCCGCTCTGAACGAAAGGAGACGATGCCCGACTTCTCGCCGCCCTTTCGGGAACTGAATACCCTGTAACCCCTCTCCTCAAGCCCGCTCACCAGGTGGTCGGTCAACTCAAGCACCCACTTTTCAATCTCCTGTATCCCCACCTCCAGTATAAGTTCCAGCGAGCCCTTCAGGCCGTAGATGCCCAGCGTATTGGGCGACCCGCACTCGAACCTGGACGCATCCGGGCGCAGGACAAAATCGTAGTCAAGATAGTCTTCCTTATTGACCACACTCGCCCAGCCCACCTCACGCACCACGAGTCTCTCCATAGACCCCTCCCGGGCATAAAATATCCCAACCCCCTCAGGGGACAGGAGCCACTTGTGCCCGTCAGCAGACAGGAAGTCTATACCGGCCTTTCCTACGTCAAGCGACAGGGCGCCAAGCCCCTGGATGGCGTCTACTACAAAAACGACGTCCCTGTCCCTGCACAGCCTGCCGATGCGCCTGAGGTCGTTCCTGAAACCGCTCGAAAATTCTACGAAACTTATTGAAACGACCTTAGTCCTCGAATCCACCGCCTTCTCGATATCTGCAAAGGGAATGCGGCCCCTTTTATCCTCCCAGACATATTTTATCTTCACGCCCCTCTCCCTGAGGTTCATCCAGGGATACACGTTGGCCGGGAATTCCACGTTCGTTATGACCACGTTATCGCCCATCGTCCAGTCGAGACCGTTCGCGACGAAGGAAATCCCCTCACTCGTGTTCTTCGTAAAGGCGATCTCTGCCGCGCTGGCGTTGAGTAGCTGCCCTGCCAGGCTCCGCGTCTCGTCTATGTCCTTGACCCACCTCTCCTCATTGATCCCGCCATGCCTCCCCATGTCCTCTATAAACTCGTTCATGTAGGAGACGGCACGGCGGGAAAGCGGGCCTATACCGGCATTGTCAAGGTATGTATACTTTTTCGTGACAGGAAACTCTTTACGTATCTGCTTGACGTCCATTTCTGAAGCTCATGACCTTTCGGTTATTTTCAGCGCGGTAACGGATTCGTTCCTTCTGTCTCAAACAGCCTTGCAATCTCATCCACCTCAAAGGTGGGAAATTCCTTTGCCACTCCGTCCTCTACTATCTTAAGGCCCTTCTCTCTCTCCGTAATTGAGCCAATAACCTCTGCACGTATGCCCTCTCGCCTTACGGCATCAAGTACGCGCTCAGTGTCTTCGGGCGCAAGGGCGATAAGGAGCGCACCAGAGGATATCATGCCCATGGGGTCGAGTCCATAGTGTAAACATACAGCCTCGGTCTCGGGGTAGCAGTAGACGCTGGACCTGTTGACTGTGGCGCCAAGTCCCGCCATGCCCGCCATCTCTATGATGCCGGTTGAGAGGCCGCCCTCGGTCAGGTCGTGCATGGCATGTACCCGTACCCCGCCCGCCCCTGCGGCAACAGACGCCTCCTTTACTATACTCAGCCCCGGTTTATAGAGAAAGCCCTTGGCCCGTTCGACGAATTTCTTGCCGCAGCGGTCCGCCAGCTCACTCTCCCGCTCCCTGGCGAGTATGGCCGTACCCTCTATGGCAATGCCCTTGGTCAGTATAATTTCATCACCCGCCCTGATGTTATCCTTCCTTACCAGCCTGTCTCTCTCCACCTCCCCCAGCATCTGTCCGGCCACAATGGGCCTCTCAAGTCCCGCAGTTATCTCCGTGTGCCCGCCGCATATGGCAATGCCTAAGTCTTTTGCCGCCTTAGACATATCGGCAAAGATGACCCCTGCCATCTCTTCATTGCCCTCGCCCTCCGGCAGAAACACGGTGGCCAAAAACCACCTCGGTACCGCCCCCAGGGTGGCAACGTCATTGGCGTTAATGTTTACCGCATACCAGCCTATCCGCTCGGCGGCAAACGTGATGGGGTCGGTCTTTGCGACCAGGTAGAATTTTTTGCCGCTCCTACCGCCGCCGCTGTCCATGTCCATATCCAGGACGGCGGCGTCCTCGCCCACCCTGGGCCCAATAATAACCCTGGGGTCACTGGCGCCGCGGTTCCTGGCCAGGAGTTCTTCAAGGATCTTTGCGGGCAACTTGCCCACCGGAAGGTGCTTCTTCTTCATAAATAAAGCCCCTGCGGTAGTGGTCGAGCTCGCTCGACATTAAGTTGTAGCGTGCGACCTTGTGTCGCACGTGCGAGATAAACTCGCACGCTACATCTTCATTTCCTACAGCAAACGAAGACGTCCGGTACGGAGACCCGACGCTACAAAACAGCCTATTCCTTGCGGGGACTGGAAGATGGTTTCTCTACGGTGAACTTTCCCCGCTTATGTTCATATTTCGGGTCATTCAGTTCGGCCACCCGGGCGATGTACTCCTGCGTGGTAATACTGGTCTGCCAGTGGCCATTATACTTGGCGTACGTGGTCATGCCGACAAAGAAACCGATTATGACAAAGGCATACACCCAGTAGCGCACGTCCCACCTCCTGCCCGCCACCTTCATCTCCAGTGCACCCGGAACCGGGCAGACCTTGATGCAGTCGTAGCAATGCCAGCACTCCGGCGAGGTCACCACGTCGGTCCGCATCACGTCAAGGAGCACCGGGCAGGCCGTGGTGCAGGCCTCGCAGTCTATGCACTTGTCATTCCTCACCACCCTGACACTGAGCGGATTATTGTACCACAGCAGGGCCAGGAGGGCGCCGTAGGGACAGAGGTAACGGCACCAAAAATTCTTGGTTATAAAAGACAGGCCCACCAGCGCCCCCAGGACTACCATAGTGGCGGTGTTCATCTCCACAAAAAACTTCATCATCTGCACGTCAGCCACCCGTACGTAGGGCACGTGCTTATAGAACGTATCCAGAAAACCGGAGTCCATCTTTATCATTATCTGATAGAGGAAGAAGAAGAGCATCAGATACTTGAGGCTTCTCAGGAACCAGTCCAGGGGGGTAGGGAGTCTGAAATTCTTGCCCAGAAGCCTGTCGCCCGCTCTCCACAGCCACTCAGACAGGGTCCCGACAGGGCACATCCAGCTGCAAAAGCCCCTGCCGAAGAGCAGGGCCGAGAGGAGAAAGGTGGAAAGGATGACAAAGCCCGCAGGATGTATGGGGTCTACATTGCCCGTCACCAGGAAATATTTCAGGCCTATAAGTGCCCCTATGGGCAGAAAGGCCTCCACCCCGGGCGGCCTCTCCACAAACCCTGTAGTCCCGCCTGATTCGCAGTACTCAACGAATAAATAAAATTTATAACCGATCAGAAGGACCAGGAGGAAGAAGGCAATCTGAATGATCCACCTTGCCCTCTGCGAATTCACCTCCCAGTGCCATACATTCAACAGCCTCTTTACCAAACGTAGCTCCCTCCTCCTCATTTACGGCCGCGCAAAATTTCCCACGTATAATACAAGTATAAGGCAAAGTTCCAACGCACGTCAAGCCCTCTCAGGCAGACGCACTGGAGAGACGCCTATGGTATTTTTAATTTGACCGATGCTCCCGAACGGGCTATAATGCCCTGAGGTTATTATCCTTCATAACTATTTATAAATACAAATGATAGAGCAAAGAAGGTCGCGGGCTGTGCGGGTGGGCGGTGTGCAGATTGGGGGCGGCGCCCCGGTGTCCCTGCAGTCCATGACCAAGACCCATACCACAGACGTAAAGGCCACCATAGCACAGATAAAAGAGCTGGAAGACCTGGGCTGCGAGATAATTCGGGTGGCCGTACCCACCAGAGAGTCCGCAAGCTGTCTGGGAGAGATCAAGAAACAGATCCGCATCCCACTGGTGGCCGACATACACTTCAGCCACCGGATGGCCCTTGACTCCATCGCGCAGGGCGTGGACAAGATACGCATCAACCCCGGCAACATGAAGGACAAGGACGATGTGGAAGAGGTGGTGCGCGCCGCCAAGGACAAAGGGGTTGCCATCAGGATAGGTGTAAACTCAGGCTCCATAAGGGCGCGCGGGGAGGAGGACGTCCCCATAGCCGACCTCATGGTTAACGCCATACTCAGGTACTGCGAGCATTTTGAATCCCTCGGCTTCAGGGACATCGTGCTGTCACTAAAGGCCTCGGACGTGCCCACCAGCATGGCGGCCTACAGGCGCATCGCAAAGGAATGTGACTACCCTCTACACCTGGGGATCACTGCGGCAGGGCCCGCGTCCTCTTCAATCATGAAGTCCGCAATCGGCATCGGCGGACTGCTCTCAGAGGGCATCGGCGACACCCTCCGCGTCAGCATTACCGGCCATCCCACGGAGGAGATAAAGGCCGGCAGAGGCATCCTCGAGGCGCTCGGCCTGAGGGAGGTCGAGGGCTGGGAGCTTATTTCATGCCCCACCTGCGGCCGCTGCGAGATTGACCTGGAGACGATCGTAGAAGAGGTAAAGGCGAAACTCCCTCCCGAGAAGCAGGGCCTCCAGATAGCCATTATGGGTTGTGCGGTGAACGGCCCGGGGGAGGCGCAGGAGTGTGACCTCGGTATCGCGGGCGGTCACGGCTTCGGTCTCCTCTTTAAGAGGGGAGAGATGGTGCGCAAGATACCCGAGTCCGAGATGGTCACACAGCTGCTGAAAGAGATTGACGAGATGTCCGCCGCAACAAACGGCGGCTCCGGCCAGTAATGAGAGTTTTAAAAAATTTCTTCACCACATAGATTGAAATAAAAATTAAACGTTATCAAACAGGTCCATTAGCTTAAGCCCATCCAATGAAAAATATAGCAATACTCGGCTCCACCGGCTCCATCGGCAAAAACGCCCTTAACGTGGTCCGCAGTCTGGGAAAGGGCTACTCCGCCGTGGCCCTGTCTTCCAACATGAGCTGGGAAGCGCTTGCGGGGCAGGTAGAGGAGTATCATCCTAAAAGGGTTGCCATCGTGGATGAAGAGGGCGGCAGGCGCCTGAAGGAAAGGCTTTCGGATAATTCCGTAGAGATACTGACCGGTAAGGATTCTATCGAGAAGATTGTTTCGGACGATGGCGTTGATTTCGTGCTCTCCGCCATCGTAGGCGCAGCGGCCCTGCCCGCAACACTTACTGCCATCGAGCACAAAAAGGACCTTGCCCTCGCCAACAAGGAGGCCCTGGTAATGGCCGGTGACATAGTTACCACCCGGGCCGGAGAGATGGGCGTTTCGCTGATACCCGTAGACAGTGAGCACTCGGCCATATTCCAGTCCCTCGCCGCAGGCAGGCGCAGTGAGCTCAGAAGGGTTATCCTTACCGCATCGGGCGGTGCCTTCCGCGACTACCCGGCGGACAAACTGGATGAGGTCACCCCCGAGCAGGCGCTTGACCACCCGACCTGGAAGATGGGCAAAAAAATCACCATAGACTCCGCCACGTTGATGAATAAGGCCCTTGAGATAATAGAGGCCAAGTGGCTGTTCGGTCTCAAGGCAGAAGAGATAGAGGTAATTATACACCACCAGTCGATAATCCACTCCATGGTAGAGTTCCGGGACGGCTCCGTAATCGCACAGATGGGTCTGCCGGACATGAAGCTGCCCATACAGTATGCGCTGACCTACCCCGAAAGACGGCCCGTACCTGAAGACACAGAGTCACTGGACCTGGCGAAGCTGGGCAAGCTGACCTTCGATAAGCCCGATTTAGACAGATTCCCGGCACTGCGGCTCGGTTTCCGGGCGGCCAGCGAGGGCGGGACACTACCCGCAGTAATGAACGCGGCGAACGAGGTGGCGGTGCAGGCCTTTCTGGAGCGAAGGATAAGATTCTCCGGTATAATAAAGACAGTTGACGAGGTTATGAACAGACATACAAACAACAAAAAACCCTCCCTGGAGGACATCATGACGGCAGACCACTGGGCAAGGGAGGAGGTCGAGAATGCCATCGTTTGAGGTCTCAGGCAATATATTACTCGTAATCGCAGGGGTAGGCTCGCTCATCTTTATCCATGAACTGGGCCACTTCCTGGTAGCCAAGAAGATAGGCGTCAGGGTCCATACATTCTCACTCGGGTTCGGTATGCCGCTTATAAGGAAGACATGGGGAGAAACGGAGTACAGGCTCTCCCTGATACCCCTGGGCGGTTACGTGAAGCTGGCGGGTGAACACCCGAAGGAAGGCGCTTCCAGGGAAGACTGGGACTTTATGTCAAAGACTCCGGCGCAGAGGGCGCTGGTGCTCGTGGCGGGCGTGGCGATGAATGCCCTGTTCGCCTTTCTGGTGTTCATCCTCGCATTCCGCATAGGTGTGCCGTTTATAACCTCAGAGATAGGACTGGTCGCACCCGGGTGGCCGGCCTGGGAGGCGGGACTGGAGTCGGGTGACAAGATTATAGAGATTGACGGCACAAAGGACCCGGACTTCGAAGACGTCTTCACCGCCGTCGCCCTCGGCGGCAGTGTGGAGGGTGTTCCCATCAAGGTGGATAGGGCCGGCGAGATACTCCAGTTCAACGTCGTCCCAAGATACGACAAGATACACGGTATCCAGCGGATAGGCATCGCCCCTGCCATGAGCCAGGAAGTAGGCAGACTCTTCCGCTATGACGACGGCGCACCCGCCCTGGAGGCGGGCCTTGAGGTAGGTGACAGGATAGTCGCAATAAACGGAGAGGTCATAAAAAGGGCTGAAAGAATCGCGGAGATAGAGGCAAAGAGCCCCGGCAAGGAACTCACGCTAACCATCCTCCGGGACGGCCAGGAAAAGGAATTTAAGGTCACCCCGCTTGCTACGATGCGCTGGATGATGGGCCTGTCGTGCGCGACCACAAAGATACAGGCCGTGAGGGCCGGCGGACTGGCAGCGCAGGCAGGACTAAAGAAGGGAGATAAGATCCTTGCCATAAATGACAACGGGGTTTCAGGCTGGTTCTCCCTTGCTGAACAAATCCAGGGGACGGAGGAAAGCGACATCCGCCTGGGGTGGGAAAGGGCCGGAGAGATTAAAGAACTACACCTGCAGCTGCAATCACCTGAGGACAAAGACCGCTTCCTTGCAGGGATATCCCCCGTACTGGGTCTGCGGGTCGACAGGGTGATGGAGGGCTTCCCCGCCACAGAGATAGGGATGAAGGCCGGGGACGAGATCGTTTACCTGGACGGCACCACGCCGCGGTCCTGGGAGGACCTGCTGCGTATTATTACCTCCAGCGAAGGCAAGGAGATGACCGTCAAGTGGCTGAGAGACGGGAAGACGCTAACCGCAAGATTTCAACCCATAAAGGACGAAAAAAATGCCATCGGACGCATGGGTATGCTGCCCATGGAGAAAAAGATTGTAAAAAAATATAACCTAGTCGGTGCATGTCAGATGGGCAGCTATAAGGCTATTGTAATGGTCAAAAGGATATACCTGACCATAACGGGCCTATTCACTCACAAGGTGTCTTCGGAGACGGTCGGCGGCATAATCATGATTGCCCAGGCCTCTTATGAATCGGCAAAGGTGGGGTTCGGGAAATTATTGTACTTCATGGGCATTATCAGCCTGCAGCTGGCCATACTGAACTTACTGCCCATACCCGTGCTGGACGGCGGTCATCTGCTCTTCCTGGGCGTAGAGAAGCTGAAGGGGTCGCCCGTAAGCGAACGCACTATGGCCGTTGCGCAATACATCGGTCTGACGCTTATACTCTGCCTCTTTGTATTTGCCACCCGCAACGACATCCTGCGCCTCTTCATGATGACACACCAGTAGTC
>JAUXLO010000021.1 GCA_030623665.1 Planctomycetota bacterium | reverse complement strand
GGCGGACGATCTCGTCCAGGTCGTCCCTGACAAAGGGTTCTCCGCCCGTAATCCTCACCACGTCAAGCGTGTCCAGCTGGTCGAATACGGCCTTTACCTGGGCGGTATCCATCTCCGCCTTATCTTCACGCTCGGGTATGCTGCACATGGAGCACTTCAGCTCGCACCTCCAGGTAATCAAAAACGTGCAGATGGCGGGCATAGGCGCCCGGTTCAGGTTGTTATAGACGATGTGTTTTAATAGACTCAGATACAGTCCCATTTATCTTATCCATGCCCAACGAAGTACAGCACGCTCCTGCATAAAGTAGCACTGTACACTACCATACAAGTGCGCGCAGAATGTCGCCCGTATATATGGCACTTGGCGCCATCTCGCAGCGTATCCAGCACCCCGGGCAATCCCTTACCATACGTCTGTACGGCTCTATCTCCTCTCCAAACCATATCTCGCGGTAATCCTGTTTGGTCAGGTCTCCAATCCTCTCATTACTGTGGATGCAAATAGGAACCTCTCCAGTCGGGAGTATACGGATATGGCTGGTAAGCGATACACATCTGGGTCTGGGTGTCTTTTCCCCTCGCAACACCCTGTTCTTCAATCCCTCATGAAAATACCTTTTGACCAGACTTTCTTTAAAATTGTAACCTCGACTGTCTTTAAATATATCCTCAATTATCCTCTCAAGTTCCCCTCTGGTGAAAGAGTCGAAGAAAGAAAGCTCACGAGGTCCCACACGTTTCTGCCGAGGTTCCATAAGGGAGCGATCGTCCCTGGCTATCTGATAGTGAAGGTCAACCCCCAGCTCGCGGCTCAGCTCTTGCAATGCAACTATCTGATCCATATTCCTTTTTATAATAGTCATGTTTATTCCCAGGCTGAACCCCAAGCTTTCCCTCAGACGAACCAGTTCCCTCAGGGTGCTCATGGTTTTCTCGAAGGCGCCCTCCACGCCTCTAATCTCGTCGTGCTTGCTGCCCACCGCATCCAGGGACACCCTAAACATAAATCTGGGAGAACCCGGCTCCCTGGCAAACTCTACTATCTTTTGCGTCTGTATCCCATTGGTATTTAAAATTATCGCACTCGGGTTGGATGTCTCTATGATATGCTGGACGATTTCTTTTAAGTCATTCCTGACAAATGGCTCCCCGCCGGTAATCCTTACCACATCCAGACAGTCCAATTGGCTAAAGACGGTCTTTATCTGTTCTGTATTCATCTCCCCGTTATCATCCATGCCGGGCAGGCTACACATAGAGCACTTCAGTTCACACCTCCAGGTAATCAAAAAGGTGCAGATAGAGGGTTCAGGCACCCAATTCAGATTATTATAAACGATGTGTTTTAACAGGTTCAGGTATAGTCCCATTATGTACTGTGCTCAAGTATACGTCTTATCGTGTATATCTCTTTCCCCTGCGATTCGTAATATATCCTAACAAGAAGCTCCGCCAGAAGTCCCGAGGTGATAATCTGCACCGCGAGGAAGATACAGAGGACGCATACAGATAAGGAGACCTTTGTACCAAGCTGTTCCCCATAGAATATCTTCAAATACGCCAGCCTCAAGCCGAGAAAGACCCCGATTACGCCAAAAAAGCTGCCTATCGGGCCGAGGATGTGCAGGGGCCTCGTGGAGTAGGTCAGCAAGAACTTCAACGTAAGCATATCAAAAAACACCTTGGGAATCCTGCCCAAACCGTACTTGGATTGCCCGTGTCTCCTTGGCTCGTTCTTTACCTTTATCTCCGTAACGCTCACACCAAAATTCTTCGCCAGGGCCGGGATAAAGCGGTGATGCTCGCCATACAACTTTATACCCTTAACTACCTCCGCGCGATAGGCCTTGTAGGCGTTACCGAAGTCGTGGAGGTCCAGGCCCGAAAGTCTGGCGATACACCAGTTTGCTATGCAAGACGGCAACCTCCTGGTCAGAAAAGGTTCCTTTCTGTCCACCCTCCAGGCGCTCACGATGTCGAAACCTTCGTCGATCTTCTCGATAAACCTTGGAATATCCTCCGGACAGTCCTGAAGGTCACCATCTATAGTGAGAACGATATTGCCCCTCACGTTATCAAAACCTGCTGACAGCGCAGGGGCCTTGCCAAAATTTGTCCTCAGCTCAATGACCCTTACCCTCTCATCCCCACGAAATATGTCTTCAAGCACCCTCTGCGTGTTATCCGTACTGCCGTCATTTATGAATATGACCTCATACCCCCTTTTCAACCCTACAAGAACGCTCGTCAGCCTCCTGTAAAGCTCGGGTATGTTCTCAGCCTCATTGAACAAAGGCACAACTACCGATATGTCTACCCCGCCTTTATCTCTCTCTTCCACCAAGACCAAAATCCCTTTTTAAAAAATGCGGTAAAAGCCTCAAACCTAAGCGTAGATACTACAAGCACCAATAAATGTCAATTCCTAACTTCTATTGCCAAAAGACTTAGAGATAGAGTCCTTGACAGTCCCTCGTTACTGTGTTAAATTTGAAAATTAGCAAAAAGAGGGAAAATCATGAATATAATGGACACATTGGAGAATAAGAAGGCCGCTGCCAAGGTTTCGAGTCCCACCATAGGTGAGGTGGTAGACGTACAGACGAAGATCATAGAAGGAGAGAAGGAGCGCACTCAGGTCTTCAGCGGGACAGTCATCGCCAAAAAAGGACGTGGAATCAGAGAGACCTTTACCGTCAGGAGAATTGTGCAGGGAGAAGGGGTCGAACGTATATTTCCCCTGCATTCCCCACGGCTTATAAGCGTGAAGACGGTAAAGTCAGGAAAGGTAAGACGTGCAAAGCTTTACTACCTGAGGTCTAGAACAGGAAAGGCCGCCAGGTTGAAAGAAAAGTTTGCCGAGAAGCGAGAGTCCTCCTAAGGTTGGTCCTGCCTCCCCATTACGCTCGCACCTGAAAGGAGTATGTACATCAAAGGAGACCGAAGGGCCCTTGGCCTTGAGGGTGAACGGGTAGCATCAGAGTTCCTGAAAAAACAGGGATACAAGATACTTCAGCGTAACTACAGACCGGGCGCCAACGAGATTGACATAATAGGTTACGACAGAGGTACAATCGCCTTCCTCGAGGTTAAAACCGGCCTCTCTCGCAGATACGGTCCGCCAGAGGTGAGGATAACAGAGACAAAGAAGAGGCGCATCTACAAGGTAGCGCAGAAATACATCAAGGAAAGACGCCTCTCCGGGCAGCAATTCCGCTTCGATGTGGTCTCCGTATTATTTGACCCCGGAAAAGACGCCCCTGAGGTGAAGCTCATCAAAGGCGCTTTTTCTTTGAAGGGCTAACCAAATATGCTCGTAGACACACACGCACACATAAACTTCCCCGACTATAATAAAGACCTTAAAGAGGTCATCAGCAGGGCTGTCGCGGAAGGAGTAGAATACCTGGTAGAGGTGGGCACCGACGTCCCGTCCAGCAAGAGGGTACTCAAGCTTGCACAGGAATTTCCTCTTATCTATGCCAGCGTTGGCATCCACCCCCACGGGGCCACTCCCAGCACAGAAAAAGACTGGCAGGAAATAAAGGCCCTTGCCCGGGGACATAAGGTGGTTGCAATAGGCGAGACCGGACTGGATTACCACTACAACTACAGTACCAAAGAAGACCAGCAACGCCTATTTGAAAGACACATCGAACTCGCCCTGGAACTGGACCTGCCGCTTATAATACACAACAGGGAGGCGACAGAGGACTGCCTCGACATACTGAAAAAATTCTCCGGAAGGCCGTTAAAGGGTACGTTCCACTGTTTTAGTGGCTCTAAAGAAACGGCTAAGGAGTGCCTCGGCATGGGCCTGTATATATCATTTGCCGGACCGGTTACCTTCCCAAATGCGAACCGGCTGCGCGAGGTAGTTAAAACGGTACCGGTAGAAAGGCTGCTTCTGGAGACGGATTCTCCGTTCCTGTCCCCCCAGCCCAGGAGGGGCAGGAGAAACGAACCCGCATACCTCAGGTACGTCTTGCCCACATTTGCACAGCTCTACGGCCTCTCTGAAGACGATATCGCCAGGATCACCACCTTCAACGCCATAGGACTCTTCGGCCTGGGTAACGGGCAAAAGAACCAAAACGGCAGGATTGCCTATAAAATCAGAAACTCCCTCTATCTTAACATCACCAACCGCTGCCCGAACTCATGCAGCTTCTGTCCCAGAGAGGACAGCCCTTACGTAAAAGGCCACTACCTGGGGCTTGACCCTGACCCTGATAAAGAACCCTCCGCCCGCGAGGTTATCGACTCCATAGAAGATATGGGAGACGTTGGCGGATACGATGAGGTGGTCTTCTGCGGCTATGGTGAGCCAACGGAGAGACTGGGTGTAATCAAGACCGTGGCAAAATTTCTTCGGGAAAAAGGCGCAAAAAAGATAAGGCTCAACACCAACGGGCAAGGGGACCTAATAAACGGCAGGCCTATCTCCAGGGAGCTGGACGGCCTGATAGATTCCATCTACATCAGTCTGAACAGCGCAAACAGTGAGGAATACAAGGCACTCTGCTCACCCAAGTATGGCGACAGCGCCCACTCCGCCATCCTTAACTTTGCTCGAACGGCTGGAGAGACGTTCCCAGAGGTTACCTTAAGTGTTGTGGGCGTACCAGGGCTGGACACTGAGGCATGCAGGCAAATCGCTCGTAAGCTAGGGGTAGGCTTTAGGATAAGGTCCTACAACAACCTGGGATGATTAGAAAGGCAATTATATCGGATACGGAAGACATCCTCAGAGTCATCAACCACTTTGCGGAAGAGGACCTAATGCTGCCCCGCTCACTCCAGGAGATATATGAGAATATCAGGGACTACTTCGTCTACTTAGAAAACGGGCAGCTAGTGGGTTGTGTAGCCCTCCATGTCTTCTGGAAGGACCTTTCTGAAATAAAGTCGCTGGCGGTAAAAGAACCCCTTCAGGGAAAGGGCATAGGTAAAGGACTGGTAAAAAAATGCGTTGAAGAGGCGACAGCGCTGGGGGTAAGTAAGCTATTTGTGCTGACCTATATACCAGAATTCTTCCAGCGCCTCGACTTCCGCCTTGTGGAGAAAGAGGAACTGCCCCATAAAATATGGACGGAATGCGTGAAGTGCCACAAGTTCCCGGACTGTAAAGAAGTCCCTTTGATACTGGACCTCCCTACCTCCCCATAGACCGGCCGTCTGCCCCCCTTACGGATTAGTTGCAGGGAATTTATAAACATAGGGGCCACAAGATGTCTTTATCCCTGTACCCCTGCCTGCTCTCGCAGCCTGAGTTCCTTTATCTTCTGTTGCAGGGCCTGGCGGTGCATACCGAGCGTGCTTGCAGTGCGCGTGATATTGCCCTTGTGCTCACCCAAACTCCTGGTGATAAACTCCCTCTCAAAGGCCTCCACCGCCCTCTTCTTCGCCTCCTTAAAGGAGAGGTCATAATCTATGTCCGGCATGTGGGCCGATGGTGCCTGGGAATCCTTTAATTCACCTGAAAGGTCCTCCATGACAAGAACAGAATCCCCCGCCAGTACAACCGCACTCTCTATCATGTTGGCCAATTGCCGCACATTACCCGGCCAGTCATAAGACATCACCAAATGCATGACGTCCTTCGATACGCTCCTTATGTCCTTATCATGCTTCCCTGAGAAAAGCTCCAGGAAGTGGTGCACCAGCAGCGGTATATCATTCCGACGCTGCCTCAACGCGGGCAGCACTATCTCTACAACCTTCAGCCTGTAGTAAAGGTCTTCACGGAAATTCCCCGCCTTTATCTCCTCACAAAGGTCTTTATTAGTGGCACTAATCACGCGCACATCCACGCTCAACGTTTCTTCACCCCCCAGCCTCTCAAAACTTTGTTCCTCAATTGCCCTAAGGAGCTTGGACTGCGTGCTAATGCTCATGTCCCCCACCTCGTCAAGGAGTAAGGTGCCGCCATTGGCCTGCTCGAACTTCCCGATGCGCCTGCCCGCCGCTCCGGTAAAGGCCCCCTTCTCGTGACCAAATAGCTCACTCTCGATAAGCGTGTCGGGCACGGCAGCACAATTCATCACCACGAGAGGTCCCTTTGAACGCTTGCTCCTCTTATGTATCTCACGCGCCACCAGTCCCTTCCCGCTGCCACTCTCACCCAGTATAAGCACAGTGACGTCTGTGGCCGAGATCTTCTCAATCCTGGTAAATACATCCTTTATGGCCTCCGTCTTGCCTATAATCTCACCCATAGCGTCGAGACTCTCCAGCTGTGACCTCAGACGCTTGTTTTCGTCCCTAAGGGCCAGATTCTCCATGGCATTCTTGGCAATAAGCCTCAGTTCGTCTATCTCGAAGGGCTTTGCCAGATAGTCGTAAGCACCCTTCTTCATGGCCTCTACAGCTATCCTCTCTGAGCCGTGAGCAGTTACCATAACCACTAAAGGCGAGGTATCTACCTCCCTCACCTTCCCTAACACCTCAAGCCCGTCCATCTCCGGCATGTTAATATCTAAAAAGACAAGTCCGGGACATCTCGTGTCTATAATCCGCAACGCCTCCTGACCGCTTGCGGCCTCATGGACGATGTACCCGTCCTTTTCCAGGGCCATCTTTATCCCAAACCTGGCGCCTTTTTCATCATCCACTATAAGTATAGACGGAACGCCCATTCCTTATTTCCTTCCCCATCTGTTTGCCGCAGACGCTGATACAGGGTCCTCTTGAAGGGGCAGCTTCACCACAAAACTCGTCCCCACAGGGCCGCTTTCGACCACCACACTCCCACCCATCCCTTCCAGGTGCTTCTTCACAATGGAAAGCCCCAGGCCCGTACCAGTCTGCTTTGTGGTGTAAAACGGCTCGAATATCTTGTCTACCGATTCTGCCGACATGCCTGACCCGGTATCCGTTACCCTTATCCCCAATCCATTGCTTCTGTCAGCATCGGCAGTTATAGACAGTGTTCCCCCGTCAGGCATGGCCTGTATGCCATTGTGTATAAGGTTAAAAAATATCTCCTGTAACGCCCCCTCCTCTGCATTAATGAGCGGAATATCTTCAGAGACGTTCTGGTTAATGGTCACGCCGTTCCTTCTGGCCTCATGTCTCAGTACAAGCAATACACCTGAGAGCACGTCGGAAAGCCTGTAGCTTTGCCTCTTGTCCCCTGCCGGTCTCGAAAACTGCAGGAGCTGGTTAACAACCTTGGTGAGCCTATCCACCTCGTCTACAATGATAGAAAGCGCATCCCTGCTCTTCTCGCCCCACCTGGCATCCTCTCTCAGCACCTGAACAATCGCTTTTATGGAACTCAAGGGGTTCTTGACCTCGTGGGCCACGCTGGCGGAAAGTCTCCCCAAACTCAGGAGCTTCTCACTCTCCATCATCTTTCTTTCCAGCTGAAGCTTCTCATCTATCAGCTTGGCCTTGGCCAGGGCAGAGGATATCTGGTTAGCGATTATCAATAGTTGCTTGAGGTTGTCCGCCGGCAGGGGGAAACCCTTGGCTGACTTGTCAAGGCACAAGAGCCCAATCAGGCTCCTCTCTTCAAATACCGGAAGTACATAATGGATATCGAGAGACTTCATCTCACCCACGATATTAACGTCCTTGGTCTCAGGCCTTTCCAGCACAGCGAGCTCGCCTGTGGCAAAATACTTGACAATGTTACCCACATCCTTCGGAGTAAGCGTCCGGTTGTTGCTATCCCCAAACATCTGAACCTTACCACCCTTGAAGAGTAGAAGTTTCGCCTTCTTTGCCCCTGTGGCGTTCTTTATAGCCTTCGTCACGTAGCCAAGGAGTTTCGGAATATCAACCAACGAATCCTCTGCGATGCTGTGACTGAGATCCGTCAACAGGTACTCGCTGTCGGCAACCCTCCTGAACAAGAGCGTCCTCATAAGGTCCTGCAGCTTCTCCTTCAGCTTTGGAAACCAGAACACCAAGGCAATAACGAGGGTAGCCTCAAGCACCCTGGGATTTACATCATAATGTTTATCCATGTATCTTGAGAATTGACTTATCCCAAAATAATAGAGACATACAAGTATCAGTGTGAGGAATGAATAAAAAACGCTCCTCCTCAGCACAAATTCCATGTAGTTAAAACGGTACACAAAATAGGAAAAGATTATGCTGGGAAATATCGACGACAACATGGCAGCCAGCACGAAGTAGTCGCCCACGTAAGAGAGGTGCCTACCCTCCAGGAGCACTATAAACCCGATAAAGGTGGCGACAGAAACAAGCACCCAGGAGATGTATACATGAAACCTCTGGTCTTCCGGGTCATCTGCAAGTCTGGAAACCTTGTAGGATATAAGTGCTGCCACCCCCAGGGAAATCATCAGCCACACCACAAAGGGCTTCACAAATGGCATGACTGCCGTAAACAGATAAGGTTCGGTGGAAAAAACCATCTCCCTGACGGCCACGGAAAAGGGCAGCACAGGCAGATAAACCACAACGGTTATAAACCGTTGGAGCTTCTTGCTCATGTGCATACCCCTCTCAGTCAGATAAAGGGTCGCCGTGTGGAGGAGCAGGCTGGGAATAAACCCGATGCCAATGTAGGCAACGGCGTCCGCCACATAATTAATAGACGAAACACTTCTCCCAAACAGCATCATGCTGAAGATGCTTATGGTATTGCCCACATTCCACATAGTCACCGTCACTACCAGGAAAAAGAAGGCCAGTTCGCTCGGCGTCTTATTCTTCCTCTGATAGATAAGGACCAAAAGGACCACGTGGAGGACACTTCCGGCCAGGAATCCCGTCAGAGAGACTAAATCGTACAGCGGCATCTACAATCCCTTTCTTTTAAAGAGTTAGAATAAAATCATAGTCCGAGGCAATCTACCTGTCAACAGGGAAAAGCCTTGTAAAAACGGGCTAAATTCTGGTATGATTATTACTTATATCTTTTGAAGGCGTTTTATCCATTAACATGTTTCTCCGCAGAGGGCTTATGTATGCAAAGTATCGCAAGGAAGATAGAAGAACTAAAAAAGGATCATAACGCCGTTATACTCGCCCATAACTACCAGAGGGGCGAAATACAGGACATAGCCGACTTCACCGGCGACTCGCTGGGTCTGTCCCAGCAGGCCGCAGGGACTGATGCAGACGTAATAGTCTTTTGCGGCGTACACTTTATGGCTGAGACGGCAGCCATCCTGAGCCCTGAGAAGACCGTCCTGCTACCTGACCCGCAGTCCGGCTGCCCCATGGCTGACATGATAACGGCTGAGGGGCTCAAAAAAAAGAAGTCCGAAAATCCCGACATGAAGGTAGTCTGCTACGTCAATACTACCGCCGCCGTAAAGGCCGAGAGCGACATATGTTGCACCTCCTCTAATGCAGAGAGAATAGTCTCGTCCATCCCCGAAGAGGAGGATATTCTCTTCGTGCCGGACAAGAGCCTCGGGGCCTATGTCTCCTCAAAACTGGACAGGAAGATGACCTTCTGGCCGGGCTTCTGCCCCACACACCACCGCATCCTGGCCCAGAACATCGAGAAACGCAAACAAGAATATCCAAACGCAAAGGTGGTGGTACACCCCGAGTGCACAGGGGACGTTATTGAACTGGCCGACCTCGTCGCCAGTACCACCCGCATCGCCAAATACTGCCGGGAATCAGACGCCAAAGAGATTATAGTGGGCACGGAAAACGGGATAATACACCGCCTGAAAAAAGAAAGCCCCGAGAAGACGTTTATACAGACCACCGAACAGGCAACATGCCCTAACATGAAAAAGAACACCCTCGAGAAGGTGCTGTGGTGCCTTGAGGATATGGACGCAGAAAATGAGGTCACCGTGCCTGAAGACGTGGCAGAAAGGGCAAGACTGGCTATAGAAAAAATGCTGGAACTTTCAGAACACAGCCCCGCCCTGAAGACGTAGCTTCAAATAATCTCTTGGGACACTTTTACTACATACACGGACCTCGGCAGGAAACTCCCAGCGTTGAAGCATAAGAAACCAAACGGAAAACTAGACACGCTCAAGGGCATTATAAGCGAGCTGGACAGCGTGGTAGTCGCGTTCTCGGGAGGTGTAGACAGCGCCCTCCTGGCCAAACTCAGCAGCGACATCCTGGGAGAGAAGGCGCTGGCGGTCACCGCAAGCTCTGAGACCTACCCCGCCCATGAGCTTGAATCAGCCAAAAGACTCGCCAGGGAGATCGGCATCACCCACCTGATCATCGAGACAAAGGAGCTGGAGATTGAAGGATTCAGCCAAAATCCGCCCGAAAGATGCTACTTCTGCAAGTCTGAACTATTCGAGAAATTAAAAGACATCGCCGGCAGGGAAGGATACGCCAGCGTAGTGGACGGCGCAAACCTGGACGACACAAGTGACTACAGGCCCGGCTCCAAGGCCGCCCAAGAGCTGGGCATACGCAGCCCGCTTAAGGAGGCGGGCATGACCAAAGCGGATATACGCAGGGCCTCAGAGGAACTCGGCCTGTCAACGTGGGACAAGCCCTCATACGCCTGCATGTCCAGCCGCTTCCCCTACGGCGAGGAAATCACCATGGAAAACCTTGCAAAGGTCTCCGCCGCAGAGGACTTTCTCAGGCAAATGGGCCTCAGACAGTTCCGCGTACGCCACCACGGCACTATCGCCAGGCTGGAGCTTATGCCCGAGGACTTTTCACTGGCGCTCGAGAAGCGACACGCAATAACAGACAAACTGAAGGAGATAGGCTACACGTACGTCACCCTCGACCTCCAGGGATACCGCACCGGCAGCATGAACGAGGTCTTGGAAAAATAAGAGACCTGTTTCTACACCTTTTCCTTAAGAGATTTTAGTAGTGCGAGGCGTGGCTGACACACCACCCGTCAAGCCAGTAAAAAAGGAGCAACGTTGGCCTACAAAAACCTCAGGGAATTTATAGAGAAACTGGAACAGACCGGCCAGCTGCACAGGGTCAAGGTCGAGGTAGACCCTGAGCTGGAGGTGACAGAAATCACCGACAGGGTGACCAAGGCCGGCGGGCCCGCCCTGCTCTTCGAAAAGGTAAAGGGCTCCAGCGTCCCGCTGCTCATAAACGCCATGGGCTCATACGAGAGGATGTCCCTGGCCCTCGGCGGACGCAGCCTGGATGAAATAGCCCGCGAGATAGAAGAGTTCACCAGGCCCAAGACCCCCACCGGCCTGATAGATAAGCTGAAGTTCATCCCGACACTGCTGAAGCTCTCCCACTTCCCGCCCAAGATGGTGGGCCACGCCCCGTGTCAGGAGGTGGTGATAACGGACAACCCGTCCCTGGACAACCTACCCATAATAAAGTGCTGGCCCAAGGACGGCGGCAGGTTCATTACCCTCCCCGCGGTCTTCACCAGGAACCCGAAGACCGGCACCAGGAACGCAGGTATGTACCGGCTGCAGGTCTTCGACGGGCAGACGACGGGCATGCACTGGCATACCCACCACGACGGCGCCCGGCACTTCCGCATGAACAAAGAAGAGGGAAAGCGGACGGAGGTCGCCGTCTCGCTGGGTGGCGACCCGGCCATCACCTACGCCGCCACCGCGCCCATGCCCCCGGATATAGACGAGATGATGCTCGCAGGACTCCTCAGAAACAAACCCGTTGAAATGGTCAAGTGCAAGACGATAGACCTGGAGGTCCCGGCCCATGCAGAGATCGTGCTCGAAGGATACGTTGAGCCTGACGAGACCCGGCTTGAGGGGCCATTCGGCGACCACACGGGCTACTACTCACTGGCAGACCAGTTCCCCGTCTTCCACATCACCTGCATCACACACCGCAAAGACCCCATCTACCCCACCACCATAGTGGGTCAGCCGCCCCAGGAGGACTACTTTATGGGGAAGGCCACCGAGCGGATATTCCTGCCGCTCCTGAAGCTGACCATCCCCGAGATAGTGGACTTCAACATG
>JAUXLO010000005.1 GCA_030623665.1 Planctomycetota bacterium | reverse complement strand
GGCGCTTAGCTATTTCTTCTCCTCAGGCCCAGTTGAGTTACTTTCCTCTAACGTTGTGCTGCCTGATACGTTGGGCATAAAGATATACCCCTACGTTATCAGGGAGGTCAAGGTCGGGGACATGGATGTAAGGATAGGCATTCTGGGTATACTCTCTCCGAGGCTATTTGGAACGACACTACGGGGGATGAAAATAATTCCGCCCTCTGAGGCACTTGGCCGGTTAATAAAGGGAGAGGAACTGAGCGATGCAGACCTGTTAATACTTCTCTCTCACGCAGAGCTTGAGGAGTCAATAAGACTGGCTGAGGCCTTTCCGGAATTCCAGCTCATTATTTCTGGGCATGACGTGGACCACCCCGTAATTACAAATGTCGGTGGTACCATAATAGCCGTATGTGGAGATAAGGGGAAGAACATCGGCCTATTTCATTATCAACCGCTGGATGGGAATACATCTCTTGAGATGGTTGAATTGGACGACCGCTATCCGGATTCTGGCCGGATGCTCGACCTTCTAAGGAGCTACCAGCAGAGGCTAAAGGACGAAGACCTCCTGGGCGGGGTAGAGAAATTTCCTAATGATGAGGGGTTTACGTACGTCGGTAACGTCATCTGCGGTGAGTGCCACCAGGCAGTCTTTCTGCACTGGAAGACGACCACCCACGCCCGGGCCTACGAAACCCTGGTTACGGCAGAACACGACTACGACCCAGAATGTGTGGCCTGTCATGTTACCGGTCTTTATTATGAGAGTGGCTTCACGTCACTGGAAGAAACACCCGGACTTAAGGAAGTGGGGTGCGAGGGCTGCCACGGCCCAGGGAGCCAACATGTAGAGACGGCCCTAAAGGGGCAAAGCACCAAGGGCTACGGGAAAGTGGAACCCTGGGGCTGTGAGAGCTGCCACGACCTTGACCACAGCTCAAAATTCCAATACGAAAACTACTGGCAGAGGATAGCCCATCCAAAGGAGCAACCCAAAGGCTAGTACACCCAGCACCCTTTCTACTTGATTTTAGTAGATGCGGGTTCTAAAATCATCCCTTATATATGCCCCTCGCGACGCATAACCTATGTGGTAATTGCTGGTTATGGTACAGGTGGAGTTGTAGTGAAAGGATGTCTATTGGCTGGCAGGCAGCCGGTCATGTAAGCGAGAAAGTTCTCTTAAACACTACAGCGTCACATTTAACGTGCTTGCCGGGAATTCTTTGGACAAAGTAGCTTACCCAGGCTTAAAAAGGAGCCCACATGCCAGAACTAAGAAAAGAGCCGGTGTCAGGACGTTGGGTGATTATTGCCACAGAGAGGGCCCTCAGGCCCACCGACTTCAAGGCCCCATCCCACAGCATAAAAGGTGGCGGCTTCTGTCCGTTCTGTGAGGGTAACGAAGACAAGACCCCGCCGGAGATCATGGCCTACAGAGAAAAGGGCACTGAACCCAATACCAGTGGCTGGAGGGTAAGGGTAGTGCCCAACAAGTTCCCCGCCCTGATAATAGAAGGTGGCCCGGAGAAGCGTGGCGACGGTATTTACGACCTGATGAATGGGATAGGTGCCCACGAGGTGATAGTGGAATGCCCCCAGCACGAGGTATCGCTTACTGCCCTTGAACCCACACACGTTCAAGAGGTGCTCTGGACGTACCGGGACAGGCTGATGGACCTAAAGAAAGACAAGAGATTCGTTTACGGGATGCTGTTCAAGAACGTAGGCGCAGCCGCCGGGGCGAGCCTGGAGCATACCCATACCCAGCTTATTGTCACCCCGATTGTGCCGCTGGTTGTAGCGACAGAGATGGAGGGCTCCCTGATTTTTCATAAGTACAGGGGCAGGTGCCTATTCTGTGATATGATAGCGCAGGAGAATTCTGCCGGGACCAGGGTGGTAATGGAGGGGGAACATTTTATTACATTTGCGCCCTTTGCCTCACGGTTTCCGTTTGAGCTCTGGATAGCGCCAAAAAACCATTCTTCACATTTCGAAAATATACAGAAGCCCGAGGTCGAGGAACTTGCAGAGACGTTGAAATCTGCCCTCTGCCGCCTGGAAAGCGTCCTGGAAGAACCTCCGTACAATTTTATCGTCCACACCAGCCCGTTTGACCAATCTGAGCTGGATTATTATCACTGGCACATAGAGGTCATCCCGAGGCTGACTCGGATGGCCGGTTTCGAGTGGGGTACTGGTTTCTATATAAATCCTGTTCCACCGGAGAATGCGGCAGAGCACCTTCGGAATGCGAAATGCATGGCAGGGGAAGCGGGCAAATGAACATAGTTTTCATTTCTTCAGAGGTAGCACCATTTGCCAGGACGGGTGGCTTAGGAGACGTAGTAGGCTCTCTGCCGAAGGGCCTACAAAGGCTAGGCCATAAGGTGTCCATCTTCATGCCTCTCTATGGACGGATCAGGCGTGATGAGTTTAAGCTCTCCCCGACCGGCTTCCAGCCGTCCGTGCCAATTGGCGATAAATTGGTAACCGGTCTTGTATATAGCGCGAACCTGCCCGACACGAAAATACCCGTATACCTTATAGAGAAGGAGGAGTATTACAACAGGGACGAGTTCTATGTAGACCCTTCTACCGGGAGGGATTATGCAGATAACTGCGAGCGGTTCTCATTCTTTTCCCGTGCCGTATTGGAGACAATAAAGTCAATTGGTATCAGACCGGATGTCATACATTGTAATGACTGGCAGTCGGCCTTGGTACCCACTTACCTGAAGAGTCTTTATAAGGACGACGACTACTTTGAGGACACACTTAGCGTGTTGACTATACACAACGTTGGCTATCAGGGGCTCTTCCCGAAAGAAGACCTGCGGGTGACGGGTCTGGAAAGCGGAGACCATAATTGGAAGCAGCTGGAGTACTACGGTAAGATTAATTTGTTAAAGGGCGGAATAGCCTTCTCTGACGTAATCACAACGGTAAGTAAGAAGTATGCCGAAGAGATACAGACGGAGGAGTTCGGCGGGGACCTCTACGGAGTGTTGAAAGAAAGGGGCAGAGACCTGTACGGGATAATAAATGGAATAGACTACTCCGTGTGGAACCCCGAGGGGGACAGACTCATCCCCGCCACGTACGGCCCAAATAACATGGAGGGGAAGAAGAAATGCAAGAAACACCTTCTGGAAAAGGTCGGACTTGCGGGAAAGAGGGACGTGCCTTTAATAGGGATGATCGGCAGGCTTGCTGTACAGAAGGGGATAGACCTGCTACTTGAGTGCTGGGACGAGCTGATGAAGCTGGACGTAGAGTTTACCTTGCTCGGTTCGGGGGAAAAGAAATACCAGGAGGCCATGAAGTCCCTGGCTGACAAATATCCAGGCAAGGCATCCGTCTGCATAGGCTTCGACAACCAGCTTTCCCATGAGATAGAGGCCGGGGCTGATATGTTCCTTATGCCTTCCAGGTACGAGCCGTGCGGACTTAACCAGTTGTATAGTCTGAAGTATGGGACGGTGCCCATAGTGCGTAAAACCGGGGGCCTCGCCGATACTATAACGCCTTCTGTGGGTTTTTTATTTGAATCCTACTCTTCAGAGGAGATGCTGAAGGCCGTACGAGGGGCTGTAGAAACGTACAATGACAGGGCTAAATGGGTGGGACTGATGAGGGCGGGGATGCTTCAAGACTGGTCCTGGGATAAAAGTGCCAGACTGTACGCGGAGCTCTACCAAGACGCTCTCAGGAAGTTAGGTCGTTAGAAATGGGCCAGCTACATTTTGTCCTCATCTTACACAATCATCAGCCTGTTGGAAATTTTTATGACGTCTTCGAGAGGGCATGCACTAGGGCCTATGAACCGTTTCTGAATCTGCTGGAGGGCCACCCGGAGATACCCCTCGTAATGCACTACTCGGGCAGCTTGCTCGAGTGGATCGAAGCCCATCGTCCGGAACTATTTGAAAAGATAAGGTCATTGGTAGACAGGGGGCAGATTGAATTACTGGGTGGCGGATTTTACGAACCTATCTTGGGCATGCTCCCGGAGGGTGACCGTGTTGGACAAATCCGTGAGTATGGTGACTGGCTCAACACAAACCTTGGCACAAAAGTCCGTGGAATGTGGCTGGCGGAACGGGTATGGGAGCAGCCACTGGTAAAATCCCTAAATAGGGCAGGCGTAGAATACACGGTGCTGGATGATACACACTTTAGGTATGCTGGACTTAAAGAGCCGGAACTCTACGGTTACTTTCTAACAAAATACGGTGGGGAGAGGTTGAAGGTATTCCCGTGCAGCGAACGCCTGCGGTATGAAATACCGTTCAGCCAGCCGCGAGAGATCGTTGAGTACCTGCGCCACGCTGCCGATACGTGTGAAGACGCCCTTGTCGTGTATGCGGATGACGGTGAGAAGTTTGGTCTCTGGCCGGAAACCTTTAGACACGTTTATCAGAACGGCTGGCTGGAGGACTTTTTTGGGATTTTGAACGAAAATAGGAGCTGGATAAGGCTCACCACCCTTAACTGGGCTGTGGATAATATTCATCCCAGAGGAGAGGTGTGCCTGCCCGCCGCCTCTTACCGCACGATGATGAAATGGGCCCTCCCGGCGAAGACAATCATGGAGTACGAAGACGTCCTCGAGACCCCTGAACAGCAACCACTGTATGATCTGACCCGCAGGTTTATAGAGGGTGGATCGTGGAGGAACTTTCTTGTTAAATACCCGGAGGCCGGTCAGATGTATGCCCGGATGCTTGAGGTGAGCAAAAAGGTCTCGTCAAATAAGGAGTGGTCGAGGGGCGGTGTTGATGCCAGACGTGAGCTTTACAGGGCACAATGCAACGATGCCTACTGGCACGGGATATTTGGCGGGCTTTATCTGCCGCATCTGCGTACAGCGGTGTTCAGGCACCTGTTGGCGGCCGAGGCGGTAACTGATCCACACAGAAATGTCCATGTGGAGACAGACGATTATGACCTTGACGGTATAGACGAGTTCAAGGTGACCAACTCCACATTAAACGCCTATTTCAAGCCCTCACGGGGGGGACACCTGTACGAACTGGATTATAGGCCGAGAGGCATCAATCTCACAAACACACTTACCCGGCGTGAAGAACCGTACCATGGGATGCTCTCGTGTAGCCAGAAACCGGGACACGGGGAAAAGGTGACGGACATCAACAAACTTGCATTACGGCCAAAGGAGGGAGTGGAGGGACCACTTGTCTACGACGACTACCTGAAGGAAAGTCTCATAGACCACTTCTTTTCCCCCGACACAACGCTTGAGGATTTTGTAGCCGGACGGGCCGTTGAACTGGGTGACTTTGTTACATCACTCTATATCTCAGGGGTGGAGGAGTCAGGAGGTAAGAAAACGCTCCAGATGGAGCGTTCAGGCCTTCTGCGATATGACGGAAAACAACTACCGCTGAAGATAACAAAGATGGTTGAAGTAGACCCCGTTGAACCCTCACTTCTCATTACATATCTCCTGGAAAACATGTCTGGCGACAGAATGGAATTCTCGTTTGGTGTGGAGTTTAATCTATCTATGTCTGCGGGCGATGCCCCGGGAAGATACTATCTCTTTGGGGGAGAAACCCCGGCGGGAAGTCTGGCAATGAAGGGTTGTTTTTCATCCCAGACGAGGGCGGCCGTGGTGGATGAAGACCTTGGCCTGATGGTCTCGCTTGGGTTATCCCCCGGCGCAGACGTCTGGGTATGCCCGGTTGAGACTGTTTCACGGAGTGATTCGGGGCTTGAAAAGGTGTATCAGTGCTCCACAGTGCTACCCAAGTGGGGCGTGACCCTGGAATCAGGCATGAAGTGGGAGGCGAAGATAAGGAAGTCGGTCTCAAAAACCATACCTATGTAACGTGTGCAGAGGGAAAATCTTAGTGCCAAGAAAAATGAGGAATTCTTGAGGTTTATAGGGTAAAATACGTAATTAGAGAGACCCCCTGAGTAAGCGGCGCTGCATGGGCTGTTGAGGTTGCGGATATGAATGCAGTAGAGACATACCAACAGGAAAGAGAAGTGGTTGGTAATGTACATAGAATAATTGCCACCACGCACGATATAAAGGACGCCTACGTAAGTATAGTGGGTGAGCTAGGGAAGGTGATTGATTTTGATAGGGTAAGCATCTCGCTTCCTGGAGAGAAAAGGGACGTAGCCATTACTTATGTAATATCCATGGATTATCGTGGAAGAGTACTGAAGGAAGGGGAGCCTTATCCACTGAAGGGAAGTATCCTGGAAAAGACAATCATGACCGGGAGGCCTGTAATCATAGAAGACACCGAGAGCAAAGAACTCTCCACAAATGTTATACTATTACAGGAAGGAATACGGTCCCGATTAAGCGTGCCCCTCAAAGTGAAGGGAAAGGTTATCGGAAGCCTTAATTTTGGTAGTAAAAAGCTCGATAACTTTTCTGCCGCCCACGTAAACTTCCTGGAGCAGGTCTCGCCCCAATTGGCCATGACCACCGAAAATGCCATACTGTTCCGAAAGGTAAGAGAGTCCGAAGAAAAATATAAGGACCTTTATGATAATGCCCCTGTGATGTACTGTACTTATGGCAAGGATGGTACCATACTGGAATGTAACCAGACTGCTTCCAATCTGCTTGGCTACCCCAAGGAATCCATTATTGGCAGGAATATGAACGATTTTATCTTGGCCGAGGATTACGATAAGGTACAGAAGGTTTGGGAGGGCGGCCACGCAGAAGAGCTCGAACTACGCTTGACAAAGGAAGACGGTAATATAATCGACGTTAGTGCTGACACTGCCCCTGCATACGATGAAGTTGGCAACGTTGTGGGCTCACGAATGATTTTAAGGGACGTTACCGAGAAGAAGTTGGCTGAAGAGAGGCTGCGTCAGGAGAAGTATAAGGTCCAATATGTCGTTGAGGCCCTGGAGATTGGGCTTTGTTTGTTGAATAGGGACCTTGACATCACCTGGGCCAATAGGAAGATTTCTGAGGTATGGGGTCTTCCAGGCTCAGTGGTGGGTAAGGCATGCCCGACGATCTTCCAATGTAAAAGGATTATGTGTCCTGCACAAAAGGCCTTTGAGCGTGGAGAGGGGCGATTCCACGACATTCAAGTTCTTACCAAGGATGGTCGCCGGCGGTACATAGAGAATATAGCAATACCGATTAGAGATGCAAAAGGGGAGGTTAAGAGGGCCCTCCTGTTGTCAATGGACATCACAGACAGAGAAAAGAGGATACACCAGCTTTCTCTTCTGACCCAGCTTAGTGACGCACTACAGTATACCCTTCAGCCGGACAAGGTGTCTCAGTTGGTTCTTACTTGTGTAACTGCCGGCCATGCCCTTGGTTTTAACCGCGCAATGCTGTTCCTGGTAAATGAGGAGCAGGCAGCGGTCTGCGGCAAGATGGCCATAGGCCCCTCGAATCAGGATGAGGCCCACAAGGTATGGCAAGAAATATCCAGCCATCAAACGTTAGAAGGCCTGCTGAAGGACGTGGCAGAAATGGATCCGCTAGAGTCAGAACTTAATATAAAGACGAAGCTTATGGCATTCCCGGTTTCAGACGAGGGTGAAATAGTTGTAAGATGTCTGAAGGAACAGAGCCCACTGGTGGTAGAGGACGCCGCCCATGACCCTAGAGTGACGGAGGAATTTAGGAACGCTATTGGAGCAACTGGGTTTGTATGTGTGCCCCTGATGGTAAAGGGTAAGGCCATAGGAGTAATCGTAGCTGACAATCTATATAGCGGTGAGCCAACAACGGAAGAACACGTGAACGTCTTAAGCATGTTTGCCAAGTCAGCCGCCCTGGCGATAGAAAATGCCGAGACCTACAAGAAGCTGGTGGATAAGATGCGTCAGCTAACCGATACCCAGGATAAACTCGTGCGCGCAGAAAGGCTGGTGGCCATAGGCGAGATGGCCTCGTATGTAGCCCATGAGATACGGAACCCGTTAGTTACCATAGGAGGTTTTGCACGTTCCATAGAACGTCTTAGTAAAGACAATCAGAAGGTAAGCACAAGCTCCAAAATCGTTGTGCAAGAGGTGGAAAGGCTTGAGAAGATACTAAACAATATAAGAGATTTCGGCAAACCTGCAGAACCACGAAAGACCAAGGTACACATAAGCAAGTTGATGGAAGATACCCTGTCACTGACAGAGGGCTATCTTAGGGAGATTGGTATAACTGTACACAAGGAACTGGAACACGACCTCCCGGAGGCCCTTGTTGACCCTGCCCAGATGAAGCAGGTGTTTTTGAACCTGGCAAAGAACGCTGCGGAATCTATGTCGAAAGGCGGCACGCTAACTGTAAAGACCTGCGTGGAGGATAGTTCAATCAAAATAGAGTTTGCTGATACGGGGGAAGGTATCCCACCAGAGGTAATGGGGAAGCTCTTTACCCCATTTTTCACCACAAAGTCCGGGGGGACCGGCGTTGGTCTTGCGGTAAGCCAGAAGATAATAGACGACCATGGTGGTACGCTTAGCGTCTCGAGTACGGCAGGGTCCGGGAGCGTATTTTCCATACTGCTTCCCACACAGGATACTGAGTGGGGCGTAAAGAAAGGGGGTAAGCAATGACAACAATCTTAGTGGTAGAGGACGACAAAAACCAATGTCTCCTTTACAGGCAGGAACTCAGCGAAGAGGGCTATGACGTAGAGGTTGCCAGAGACGGTAAAGAGGCAGTAGGCATGGCAAAACTCAATCCCCCAGACCTGGTAGTATTGGACATCAATATGCCCGGAATGGACGGCATCGAGGCGATGGAAAAAATCCTGGGCGAAGACAGCAAAATCCCCGTTATCATCAACACTGCCTACTCAAGCTACAAGGACAACTTCATGACTTGGTCTGCGGATGCTTATGTGGTAAAATCCTCTGACCTCATCGAACTGAAGAAGACAATTAAAGAAATACTGCTCAAGAAGAAATTGGCGTAAAGAAGATATGTCAATAATAGTCCTGCCATGTTGAAGAAGGTGTTGGTGATGATTCTTGCCGGCGGAGAGGGGCAGCGGCTCTATCCCCTGACGAAGGACAGAGCAAAGCCGGCTGTGCCGTTTGGGGGTGTTTACAGAATAGTGGACTTTACCTTGAGCAACTGCCTTAACTCCGGATTCCACAAGATCGTACTGCTCACACAATACAAATCTATGTCGCTAGACAGACACATCCGGCTGGGGTGGTGGAATGTCTTCTGTAGCGAACTGGGAGACTACCTCGAAATCATTCCGCCTCAGATGAGGATATCTCATGAGTGGTACAGCGGCACGGCAGACGCAATTTACCAGAACATATATACCCTGGAAAGGGAAAGACCCGAGAAGGTACTCATATTGGGCGGTGACCACGTGTACAAGATGGATTACCGTAAGATGCTGAACTTCCACTGTACGAAAGATGCGGACGTGACCGTGTCGTGCATAGACGTGCCCATTGGGGAAGCAGGGCGCTTTGGCATCATGGAAATTGATGAAGAAAGCAGGATAACTGGCTTTCAGGAGAAACCATCACATCCCAAACCGATGCCTTCCCGGCCGGACAGGGTGATGGCCTCAATGGGTGTCTACCTCTTCAACACAAGGATTCTTGTTAGAAGGGTGATAGAGGACGCCAAGTCGGCTGATTCTGCCCATGATTTTGGCAGAGACGTGCTACCTGCCATGCTAGGCAGGGACACAATCTATGCATATAACTTTGAAGACGAGAATAAGAGTCTCGTAAGATACTGGAGGGATATCGGTACTCTAGACGCTTACTGGGAGGCGAACATGGACCTGGTAAGCATCAACCCTGTATTTAACCTCTACGATACCGAGTGGCCGATACGTACCTACCGGGAGCAGTTTCCACCTGCAAAGGTCGTCTATGCGGGGGAAGACGGTCGGATGGGAGAGGTCGTCAACAGCCTCCTCTCTGCAGGGTGCATAGTAAGCGGCGCAAGGGTGGAAAATTCCGTCCTGTCCCCGGATGTTGGAATAGAGGTAGATTCCAATATATCAAACTCCGTCATCATGGAAGGGGTGAGGATAGGTAGGAACGTAAGGATTCACAAGGCCATAATAGATAAGGGCGTGCATATCCCAGACGGGATGGTTATAGGTCATAACCGCGAAGAGGACAAGAAACACTTCACGGTTACGGAGAACGAGGTAGTTGTTGTTCCTAAACAGATGTCGATGATAGAATAAATCGGATATGCAGGAAACACGGAGTGGAGACATGAGACTAAACCCTTTTACGAAAGTGATTCTATTATGCCTGCTTATATGTCCCTCATCCTGTGACGTGTCTTCCTATTACTCGTCTTGGGAGGAGGAGCCTGCTGCTGAGCGGGAGGTTGCCGATACGTTTAGAGAGGAACAGGTCTCAGAAAGTGCAACCGATACGGAACTAAGGCAGGCCATGAAGACGGCCGCAAAATACATGAAAAACCTTGAGGGCGCGATGGAAACCGGCAACTGGACCTCTGCAAGGGTCTCGGCCAAGAAATTAGAGGACCTTATAGGCCAGCGCTGCGTGAACCTTTATATAAAGACCCACGGTTCTGCACCAGAGGAGTTTGTGAACATAAGTCAAGATTTCTATACTCAGGTGCTCAAGCTCCTTATGGCAGAGAGATACAACAAATACGAGCTCGCCGTCGCCCACTATGAAAACATGAAAGCAGACTGTGACGACTGCCACCGCAAATTTAGAAGAGAGCGGGGGTAGATTGACTGAAGATAGGGAATTCTATACGCAGGCTATGGTCGACGCGGCCTTAGATGACCTAAATCTGGCCTGAGGTCAATATGCGAAGACAAGGACTGATTGCGGTGAATGTCACAGCAAGTTCAGAAAGGAGGGTGGGGTAAGCTCCCCACGATAAAATGAGAACAACTCTCTACCTTGGATTGATACTGCTGCTCATCTCCGCGGGTTTGACATCCTGTAAGAAGGAAGACGAAGAGGTAACGGTTGTACAGCTGGAGGAGGAAGAAGAATTCTTTAAGGAGGAGATACCTGGACTTGATGAGTGGGCGGAGCAGGAGTGGGAAAAGAGGGAATGGGTAGAGGAGGAACCCATAGAGCTTGCGACCACCGGTGGCCTCAAGGAGGCGATGGCGGCTACCTCCCGCGCCATGAGGCAGTTGAGCAGGAGCGTGAAAAAAGATGACTGGGAGGAGATAAAAGACTCAGGGAAGAGGGTAGAAGACCTTATAGCCGGCCGCTGTGTCACGCTGTACTACAAACAACACCCGGCAGGCGTGCCCACACAATTTATCATCAGTGGCGACCGGTTCAGAACCTCGATACAGGCCCTTATCAGGGCGGCGAAGGCACGTAACACCGATGACGTACTGTCCGAATTCACGACAGTAAAGGCGACCTGCAAGGACTGCCATGAACTGTTTAAGAAGGAGGAGTAACTCTCCGCTTTTAAAGGCCGGATGCAGCTCTATCACTTCATGCAATTAAGAGAATAGAGGAATCTTATTTTGCATCCCAAACGTCTTGTTCTTGTGTTCCTATTATCCTTTTTATTTCCGGACGAATGTCAAACGTCTTCACCTTTCCTTCTGGTCCCATGATTTCTAATGTTGTTATCTTGGGGTCGTAGGGGAGCAGCACCACCGCCGTTCCACGCTCATCAGGTTTTGTGTCTCCCACTGCCTTGCCGGCATCGAAATCATGACTGCGTGCCAGCACCGCATAGTCGATTGGGTAGTGCCCAAGTTCTTCCCCGTCCGCTCCTTTGTATATTACCATCGGGCTTCCCGTTGCCACCGAAGGATAAGGCATATTGCCAGGACGAACCTGAGCGGGCCGGCTGGACGGGACCAGTTCTCCCTTAATGATGTCGAAGAAAAGCATGATATGTTTATGATTATCGTGGTAAAAGTCATACGCATTAGACGGCTGTGCGCCCTCTTCTACCACTTGCTGGTCTGTGTGAGATGTGAGTTTCGCCTTTCTGCTATAGTACCCAACCGTAGCAGACAAGACAATTACCCCGAGTAACAAAGGGACGGCAATTCCTGGACGTAGCGACGACATCTACCTATACTCCGTTATTTATTTACGAGCCTCATTAGAAATAATGTTGTAATTAACACGGCCCTGACAGGGTGCATCATAATCGCCAATAATTATACGCTTAAAGAGCGGTTATTACAATGCACAACTAAAGGGGCATTACCCTCAGGTGCTGCCATAATTGTATCCAGGCGGTGGTAATATACTGGCGGGAACGTGTGGGAGTCGAACCCACCTATCCGCTTCTTAGGCGGATAAACCGGATTTGAAGTCCGTCAGGACCACCGGGCCCCATCCATTCCCGTTTGACATCAGCGTATCATATCACTATACTTCAGGCAAGTGTCAGGAACCAGCCTAGCTAAGAAAGACTGCCAATTTGCCTTAAGCCAAGATTCAGGGGCGTGAATATGTCGGATGCGTCTTCGTTCCCGGAAGAACTCAGGAAGAGGGCTGATGCCCGTTTTAACGGGATGCTTGACGCAACCGGTGAGGAGTATATGCTCTCCCCGGATGACGGCAAAACGGTAGAACAATGTTATAAGAGGGTGGCCCTCCTGATGGACAACATGGGGTTGCTTGTTGTGGAGGTTCGGATAGACCCTGTTAAAAACACCAACAGCTACTCCGTAAAATACTCCGGCATAAAACCCACCCGGCTAGAGACCTATTTGCGGCAGCAAGGATTCACCACGCACGCCATCCCTTTTAAGGGCCTGGCTGCCGGCTTAGAGGAGTTTCTGTGAATGTTTGAGTTTTAAGGCCTCTCTGCCACTAAGGTGTTGTTACGTTGAGGAGCATCTCCGGCGTCTGAGTAACGGTCCAGTAAGGGAAGCCGGCAAATATCTCACACTTAACCCTGTACTCTCCTGGTTCCTGTATCCTCTCTCGAAAATGAACGGTGCGGCTCTTTCCAGCGCCAAGTACCCAAAGGCTGTCCTCTATAACCTTTGCGGCGTCAAAGTTGCCAGCCGGCCAATACCGCAGTATCATTGTAGCGCCACGCCCATCACGCCTGTAATCGGGAAAGGTCCAGCGAGCATCGCCTTCATTAGTGACGGTAAAGGTAAAATCAATCTCATCCTGCGTTGTTGGGTCGTGTGGCTGCCAATCTAGATCGGTATACAAAGGCCCTTCCCGTACGGCCAAATACTTTACCCGCTCATTGTTGTGATAATTGTGCTCAACGAGTCTGCGGTCCGCGTTTATGGTGGCTTTGACCACGTTTCTATTATGCCAGGGGGAGAACATGCCCGTGCCCAATATGTTTTCAAATTTCCATGTCTGGGTATCACCTTGCTTTATACCCGGAACCTCCGCCTCTAGATGGGTAGTGTACCTTTCACTTCCTATCTGTAATTCCAGCACAAGCTTAGATGCCCCGGCGTCTGCCGTCCCTTGGTTACGCATAATGACTTCAATATCTG
Organism: Planctomycetota bacterium; assembly: GCA_030623665.1. Classification (GTDB taxonomy): domain Bacteria; phylum Planctomycetota; class Brocadiia; order Brocadiales; family Bathyanammoxibiaceae; genus Bathyanammoxibius. Next base: position 2,275 of record JAUXLO010000005.1, on the reverse strand, counting down.
GCCGATCGAATATGGAAAATTCTAGCGGCTTCCAGCGGATGTCTACAATACTTAGGTCTGGCTGAGGGGGCAGTATATTTACTGGAACTTTGTGGAGGTTATTATATGTCCTTTTCTCTCCCTGAACAGTGTCTATGCGGAGGCTGGTATTGTACTTCCCAGGGTCGACGTTATCCGGGATGACAATCGGGACCTTAATGCTATAAGAGGTCTGCTCCTGACTGTACGGGGGAAGTGTGACCGGTGCCGTGGCGGCTTCTGTCTGCCAGCCGTTGGGGAGGTCGAAGGCCTCAACGTGTATTGGCCCCTCGTAGGCGGTATCACCCTGGTTTGTTATGGTAATGCTGTAAACCACTGTGTCACCAGGAGCTACAACGTCTCGCAGGCGAAGCCACGGGTTGTCTTCCACAAACTTACCGTAGCCGGAGATAACCAGATCGGGGGCACCTTCTTCTCCACAGCAGGGCGTTAGAACTGTGTTAAGCTGGAGACACAAGGCACAACAAAATACCATGGCATACGTGTAGATATTTTGCTTCATGATGCTACCCCATTCGCTTTGAAACAATTATGGTAAGAGGTTCCCGTCAGGACCAAAGGACATCATTTCCGGTCCTGAGATTATCTCTAGCTCCGGGTGTCTATTTAATTCCTCTTTATAGGCCTCAGAGACGCTCAGTTCTCCAAGGTCCCTGGTGTTCTTTATCCTTATCACGCGTGCCTTCTCAGGTTCTACGAGGCCCAGGGTGTGTAATGCGTGACCCAAGGCCTCCTTGTCAGTGGAGTAAGTTATGGGTATCTTAGCTCCCTCGGGCCTCAGGCCTGCAATACAGTTTACGTAGGTGTCATCGTAGTTTATCTTGTCTACCAACCGTTTGGTAGTAAAATCGGCGAGCCCAACCCCACAGGCATTGCCGTTGGATTTATCTGTAAGGTCCCTGACATATATCCTCTTTATTTCCACCCTGGAGTTGCCCTTTTTTCCTATGATTGACGTATCCATCCCCGTGCCGGAAATGTCCTTGCCCATCTCGTCCACCACTAGGAGGTCTGTCTCATCAAAGGGCAACTTCGCCGTTAGACTAATGGACCTTTCAAGGAGCTCCGGTTCCCTTTCCAGAAATTGTTGGGGCAATACGGCCTCTAGCTCTGCAACCTCACCCCTGGCGTTCTCAATAATGGCCAGGCCGAAAAGGACGGAAAGCTTTCGCAAGAGGATTGGAACAGTATTGAGTACAATCTCATCGAAGGGATATTCAAGAACTGCGCGATGGTAGGTTTCGGCGGCCTTTTGGTTGCCTATCCCCACCAGGAGCATCTTGGTAAGACCGCTCTCTATCCTGCCGCTAAATAGCGTGTGTGTCCTGATGCGATTAATAATGACGATATGGTCTGCCTCTGAGGCATATTTATCTATATAGATAGGTAACCCAATGGGGCTAATGCCCATATTTACCACGTCTATTGAGGATCTAATGGGCACGCCCATGCGGGCCTCTGTGATTCCATACTTGGCAAGCACCCCCATCTGGCCCTGGGCGGTGGAACCGCCATGACTGCCCATGGCCGGAATGATAAACGGCTTGGCATCCAGCTTCCTGAGCGCATCTATTACTGTTCTGGTAATGAGCGCTATCTCGGAGATACCCCTACTGCCTGCGGTAACTGCAACTGTGTCTCCCGCCCTTATCCTTGAATTGAGCTGAAGCCCTGCAAGTTCCTTCTCGGTTGCAGAGGGTATGTTTTCAACCCTCTGCGTGGATAACGCCTGTCTTATCTTTATCATCTTTGGATACATAATTAAGCCAGGGCTGGAGAGATAGGGGTTAAGTGAGTGGGTGGATAGTGTTTAAGTCGGGCGGCTGCCCCCAAACTCTTCCATAAAACTAGTGGTAAGCATGCCGCCGGAGACAATGATCTTGAACCCCTCCTCCACACTAAGATGGGTATCCTCCACCTCAGACTCGGGATAGAACACCACGAAACCCGATGTGGGGTTAGGTGAGGTGGAGACAAAGACACTTACCAGCCTGTTCCCTCCCTTATCTACAAAAGAACCCGTTACGAAACCAAGGGCCTTCGAGCCCGTCCTTGGAAAACTTACCAACACCACTCGCTTGAAGGCACCCTTGCCGGGAAGGGTGGCAGTGTGGATAAGCTGTTTTGACGTGCCATAGATGGTTTTCACCAGGGGCATTTTCTCCAGTATCCCTTCGCCGAACACGATAATCCTCTTACCAACAAAGTTGGCGGCAAAGGCCCCCGCAAAATAAAG
>JAUXLO010000147.1 GCA_030623665.1 Planctomycetota bacterium | reverse complement strand
GGAGATACACCGCATTACACCCCCCTAGACAGAGATACCCTTCCCTGACCGAGCCGTCTCTTGCCCAGATAACGCGATACTGCTAAGACCCCTTTATCAAGATGCTTATGCCGTAATTCGTGCGAACCCCTGGCACGGTCCCTCCGGCGTCACATCGCTACGCACCGTGCAACTTCATAACCCTTGACCCTAAAAATGAATTGACACCCTTGCCGCAAATAAATACACTATTGCAGTAATTGAGACTCATTTTCAGGTAGGTCCTCCCAAATGGTGCGCTTAAAGGACAAAAAAGACAAAAGAGCTAAGAAGTTAAAACGCGAGCTAAGCGGTCCGGCGGTGGCCCTTGTGGGCAATCCGAATGTCGGAAAGAGCGTCATATTCGGCCTTCTTACCGGGACGTACGTAATAGTGTCCAATTATCCGGGCACTACGGTAACCGTATCCAGGGGCAAGTGCAGACGCCTTGACGGGGGTGTAGAGATAATCGATACACCCGGTGTCAACAGCCTCATCCCCCAGTCAGAGGACGAGAGGGTGGCCCGCGACATTCTCCTCGAAGGAAAGAAAAAGGTTATACAGGTGCTGGATTCAAAAAACCTCCGCAGGGGCCTTTTGATTACCACACAACTGGCGGAGATGGAGCTTCCCGTTGTACTGGACCTGAACATGTGGGACGAGTGCCTCGAGCGCGGCATCGACATCAACACGCAAAAGCTCCAGGAGCTCCTGGGTGTACCGGTGGTCAAGACCGTGGCCACGGAGAAGCGGGGAATAGGGGACCTGATAAGCTCCGTGCCCATGGCAAAGAGACTCGGCCTGAAGATCGACTACGGGCGGGAAATAGAGGATGCGATTAACAAGATAGAAACTGTCTTGCCCGAGGGATATCCTAAAAGGGCGATCTCACTAATGCTCCTCTCCGGCGATCCCAGCCTGGAGAAGAGGTTCAAGAAGTTGCTGGGCAAGGAGGCCTTAGAGGATATAAACAGGACCAGGGATACACTACAGGCCAGGTTCGCCGAACCGATGAGTTATATAATAAGTAAGAAACGAGGCGTCTTTGTTGAGAAACTTATGCAGGGAGTAGTAAAACCCCCGCTCAAGAAGGCCAAGTCAAACCCTTTCTTGCGCGCGTTGTTTCTCTTCCTCCTGATGCCTTTGCTCTCCTTTGCTGTGGGCTATAAGGTGATGGACCTGATCCAGTTCCTTTTTTCCAGGCAGTTCACACCCCCCATTTTTTTAAATCTTGGTCTGAACCTGGCCGGTGGCGCAGCCATGTGCACACTAATTTCTATTCATCTCTTCAAAAACGAACTGAAGACCAAGAGGACCATCTCTGAGATCCTGGGCAACCTGACCATGCACCCCATAGCTGCCTATCCGCTTCTTATCGTCATCTTATGGGTGGTATACAAGATGGTGGGGGAGTTTGGTGCAGGAACAAGTGTAGACTTCCTGGAGAATAAGATATTCGGCCAGGCCGGCTCTCCCTCCGGAGGGTTTGACCTCTGGGCCGGTGTGCCGTTTACAAATATCAAGTACACCATAACCCACGTTCCCTTCCAGGGTATCAATTATTATCTGGGAGTGCTGGCGCGGAAGCTAATGAGTCCCGAGAATATTGTTTACAGGTTCTTTCTTGGCAGCCAGGCGGGCATTATTCAGGTGGCAGTCACCTATTCCGTTGCAATAGTCCTTCCTATAGTCACCTTCTTTTTTCTGGCGTTTGGACTGATGGAAGACAGTGGTTACCTGCCCCGTCTGGCAGTAATGCTCGACAGGCTCTTTAAGAAGATAGGTCTGACGGGGAAGGCCATCCTGCCCATGATCCTTGGTCTTGGTTGTGTAACTATGGCGACGCTTACGACAAGGATACTGGACACAAAGAAGGAGAGGCTGATAACTACGCTGCTGCTTGCCCTGGCAATCCCCTGCTCGGCGCAGCTTGGTGTCATTGCCTTCATCCTGGGGAGTATTTCGGGCCTGTATTTTGCAATCTACGTCTTTGTCATCGGCTCGCAACTGCTTCTGGTAGGCTTCGTCGCCTCAAAGGTACTGCCCGGCGGACGCTCGGACTTTATTATTGAGATACCGCCCTTCCGCTTTCCAAAGATAACCAATATAATCGTAAAGACGGTGTACAGGCTAAAGTGGTTCTTGAAGGAGGCCGTCCCACTTTTTATCCTGGGTACGATGGCCCTCTTTGTTCTGGGTGAGGTGGGGGCGTTGAAATACATCGTGGCCGGCGGCGGCCACGTGGTGGGCCTCCTCGATCTGCCCAAGGAGACCTCCGAGGGTTTCCTGTTGGGCTTCCTGAGAAGGGATTACGGCGCAGTAAGCATCTTTAAGACCCTGGAGGAGACCCATGGCGTCTCAGGCGTGGACCCCGTACAGCTTCTCGTGGCCCTTGTGGTCATCACACTTTTTGTTCCCTGCATCGCCAACTTTTTTGTTATGATAAGAGAAAGAGGCATCGTCCGCTCAATACTGATACTTATATTTATAATACCATATGCATTTCTGGTCGGCGGTATACTGAATCTGGTACTGCGCGCCATTTAAAGGGAGAACTTTCATAGATGGATCAGCAAAAAATAGATGAGATACTGGAGCACATCTGGACACACGAGGAGGAGTTTCAGGACCGTGTGGACAGGAACATGGTCGCCCGGTGGCTGGACCCCGAACCTGTGGAAACGGCGCTTGCCGATATGGAGCGCAGAGACCTCGTTCGTATACAAAACTCCTTTATCGTGTTAAGTGCCTCCGGCAAGAAGGCAGCGGAGGGGATCATAAGGCGCCACCGTCTGGCAGAGAGACTGCTCAAAGACGTGCTGGAGGTCGGGCATGAGGAGATGGACTCTGCGGCCTGCGAATTTGAGCACTTCCTTTCTGAAGAGGTCACGACCAGTATCTGCACCCTGCTTGGCCATCCCGTCAGATGTCCGCACGGAAAGGTAATCCCGCCGGGCGAATGTTGTCGCCAGAAGAGCAGAAGGGCGCTTCGCCCGTTGGTACAACCCCTCTCGGAATTATCACCCGGGGAAGAGGGAAAGGTGGCCTACATCACCACAAAGTCCCATCCGAGGCTCGACAGGCTCTCTTCGCTCGGCCTCCTGCCGGGTACGAGCGTCAGGGTACACCAGAAGCAGCCCACACTGGTGGTCTTCATGGGTGAGACCCAACTGGCCCTGGACAGTGAGACCGCCAGAGACATATACATAAGACGCTCTTCCTGACCCGTCCATTCCCTCTTGACATACGTTGCCGAATATGCTAAGGTTTTCTCAGTTGGGGTGGCGAGTTTATAGGACATGAACTCGCGACATGAAAAATCACAAAATCTCCGTCTACCCATCCTGGGTTCTTGTTTGTTTAGCCGTATTTTTCTACCAAGATAGCCAAAGCCGTAGTAATCTGCTTTATGCCGAACCTAGCAGCATCGGCAGTGAGGCCGCTGTTCGTGACGGGGCAGAAACAATCAGCCGCGAAGACATAATCTTCAAGACAAAGGCCCCGAAGGCTGAGAAGAAGGGGTCACGCCCCCCTGAAAAACAGTACCCCAGACGGCACACCATTACACCCCATGATGCCCCCGCCACAACAGGCACTGTTGTCTCCAACCCCGGACGCCGCCCGGTTGAAGGGAAGACTGTAGCCCATGCCTCCACGCGTACAGGCAGTTCCCAGCCCGTAGTGCGTACGGCAAAAAGGGAGTCTCTGCAGGAGACGATTGACAATGCGTACGAAAGCCTGTTAAGGGGCAAGAAGCAGGAGGCGCGCAACCTCTATTCGCAGGCCCTGTTCATAGAGACATCCAAAGAGAGGCGGGAGATAATAAAGAGACACCTGGACATACTCAACAAAGAGCTTATCTTCTCACCAACTCCCGGGCCCGACTCCACCGTCTACAAAGTGGTATCCGGAGACAACCTCACAAAGATTGCAAAGAGGTTTAACACCACACCGGGACTTATTATGGAGATTAACAGGAAGAAAGATTCCCGGATCCGGGTCAATGAGCCACTGAAGATCCTGACCGGTCAGTCCAGCATAGTAGTGGATAAGAGCGACTTTAGCCTGATACTGCTTATTGACGGACACTTCGTAAGACAGTACCATATCGGGACAGGGAAGGACAACAGTACGCCCGAGGGTACTTTTGTTGTTGAGACCAAGCTAAAGAACCCCATATGGTATTCACAAGACGGGGTCTACCCTTATGGGCACCCGAAGAACATCCTGGGTACACGCTGGTTGGGATTCCGGAACGAACCCGGTGTTGTCGGCTATGGTATCCACGGTACCACGAAGCCTGAAACCATCGGGATCGAGGCCTCTAACGGCTGTATAAGGATGAAAAACGAGGACGTTGAAGAGCTCTACTATTTTGTAACCCCTGAGACAAAGGTGGTTATTAAGGGTTAGACCTTTCAATCTCACAACCGTCCCGGGTATGCTTACCCGTGGCTCAAGAGGACTATGCACGCTATGTACTGCAAAGAACCACTGGAAAGATACCTGAACGATGCTGCTGCAGACACACCCACCCCCGGTGGCGGGAGCGTCTCTGCCCTGGCCGGTGCGCTGGGTACGACCATGGCCAATATGTCGATTAACATGACCGTTGG
>JAUXLO010000144.1 GCA_030623665.1 Planctomycetota bacterium | reverse complement strand
TCTAGCTGCGAGCGATTTAAAGATGCCTAGAAAGAAAGAGGAGATACTAGCTAAGACCGAGGCCGAAGTGGAGAGAATTCAGGGGTTTTATCGCAAGGGTTCTATCACAGAGGGCGAGAGGTACAACCAGGTTGTAGATTGCTGGACCGATGCCAGCAATACTGTTGCCGATGAGATGCTAAAAGAGCTGGAGAATGATGTTCGTGACGGCAAGCGATACCTTAACCCTGTGTTTATGATGACCGCCTCAGGTGCAAGAGGGAGCACACAGCAGATACGCCAGCTTGCCGGTATGAGAGGCCTTATGGCGAAACCCTCCGGCCGTATAATCGAGACACCCATAAAGTCTAACTTCAGGGAAGGTCTTGGAGTACTCGAATACTTCAGCTCCACACATGGCGCCAGGAAGGGTCTTGCAGATACTGCGCTTAAGACGGCAGACAGCGGTTACCTTACCAGGAAACTGGCCGATGTTGCACAAAACGTTGTCGTAACCGGTCCCGACTGTGGGACCCTGGGGGGTATTACCAAGAGTGCCATTTACCGTGGAGAGAAGGTAGAGATACCCCTTAGTAAGATAATAGCGGGAAGGGTGGCACGGAGCAACATAGTCGATTTGGTGAAGGATGAGGTGATTGTAAAGGAAAACGAGCTTATAGATGAAGATAAGGCAAAACGTATCGAGGCCCTTGGTTACGAGAAGATCCGTGTGCGTTCACCGCTAACGTGCGAGATGTCTCTGGGCGTGTGCACCAGGTGTTACGGAATGGACCTGTCCAGGAACAAACAGGTGGAAGAGGGCACGGCTGCGGGCATAATTGCGGCCCAGTCTATAGGAGAGCCAGGCACCCAGCTTACCATGAGAACGTTCCACATAGGCGGTACGGCTGCCCGCTCTGTCGGAGAGTCTGAGGTTGTGGCTAAGCGATCAGGCTTCGTTCAATTTGGCCAGAACCTGAAGGTGGTAAAAAGTCCTCAGGGTCAGTTGGCTTCTCTGGTGGCCAATGGAGAGCTCATGCTTGTGGATGACAAGGGTAGGCAAATCGACAAATATATAATCCCTCTGGGTGCGTCAATCATGGCGAAAGAAAAGCAAAAGGTCTCTCCCCAACAGACCCTTGCAAAGTGGGACCCCCACATGACACCCATCCTGGCCGAGTTTACGGGAAGGATCCGCTTTGAAGACCTTGTGGAAGACAAGACCGTACGCACAGAGATAGAGACCGCAACGGGCGTTAAGAGGAAGGTCATCATAGAGCATAAGGGAGACCTCCATCCGCAGATTATCATCGAGGACAACAACGGAAAGATCCTTAGTGCCTATCCTATCCCGGAAAAGGCCTACATTGAGGTGGGGGACGATGATTCGATCGTTACCGGAGACCTGTTGGCCAAGACACCAAGAGAGATTACGCGCACAGAGGATATTACAGGCGGTCTGCCCCGGGTCACCGAGATATTCGAGGCCAGGAAACCAAAAGACCCAGCCGTTATCAGTGAGATTGATGGTGTAGTAGAACTGGGTGAAAAGAGACGTGGCAAGAGGACTATCATTGTCAAAGACGAGGTCTCGGAGCTTCAGAGGGAGCACCTCGTGCCCAGGGGTAAGCATCTGAAGGTTCACAGGGGCGACCGTGTTAAGGCCGGTGACCCCCTCGTTGAAGGACCCTTGGTACTTCAGGACATCCTGCGCATCTGCGGCGAGGAGGAGCTGCAACAGTACATGCTAAAGGAGGTTCAGAATGTTTACAGGTCGCAGAACGTACCAATAGATGACAAACATATAGAGATAATCATCGCTCAGATGCTTCGTAAGGTAACGATAGACGACCCCGGTGACACCGACCTGCTGCCCGGCCAGGTGATAGAAAAGCATAGGTTTAGGGAAGAAAACACGCGTGTCAAGGAGGCCAAGGGCAAACCAGTCACGGCGAAGCCGATGCTTATGGGCATCACCAAGGCCTCATTGCAGTCGGATAGCTTTATATCTGCTGCCAGCTTCCAGGAAACTACCAAGGTATTGACGCTTGCAGCCCTTAGAGGACAGAGAGACCCATTGTTGGGTTTGAAGGAGAATGTAATCCTTGGACATCTGGTTCCGGCGGGTACGGGGTTTAAGGAACTCACCTCGCTTGAGGTGAGGAAGGTGGAACATGATAAAGCAAAGGAATTGGAGGGTACGGCGAGTAATTAGAGAGGGTATATCTATATGACACCTACAATAAACCAGCTGGTACGGAAGGGGAGGAAGAAGGTAGGGAAAAAGAGTAAGAGTCCGGACCTGGAGGCGTGTCCCCATAAAAGGGGCGTTTGCCTGCAGGTCATGACACGTACGCCCAAGAAGCCCAATTCCGCCCTCAGAAAGGTAGCCAGAGTGAGGCTTTCCAACGGGAAAGAGATCACCGCCTATATTCCTGGAGAGGGACACAATCTGCAAGAACACTCCATTGTCCTGGTGAGGGGCGGAAGGGTTAGGGACCTGCCGGGGGTAAAGTACCACATAGTTCGAGGCACCCAGGATACCGCCGGTGTGGCGGAAAGAAAGCGAGGACGTTCCAAATATGGCACGAAAAGTCCTAAGTAGGGAGCCCCTTTATGGGACTTGAATACAAAAGCACAGAGGTCTTTCTTAAGCCGGATGTTAGGTACAACAACAAGCTGGCAGCCAAGTTTATAAACTGCTTGATGCGAAAGGGAAAGAAAAGTACGTCCGAAAGGGTATTTTATGCCGCCATGGATTATATTGATAAAAAGGTCCAGGATAAAGAACCCATAGAAATCCTCGAGGGGGCGATAAACAATGTGAAGCCCCTCGTAGAGGTCCGTTCCAGACGTATAGGCGGGGCGACGTACCAGGTGCCGATAGAGGTTCCCAGAAAGAGGCAGTTGTCTTTGGCCATAAGGTGGATCCTCCAGGCCGCAAAGGCCAAGAAGGGCCGTCCCATGTACATAAAACTGGGCGACGAACTGTTGGACGGGCACAGAAGGCAGGGTGCAGCGTATACAAAGAGGGAGAACACACACAAGATGGCCGAGGCCAACAAGGCCTTCGCCCACTTCACGTGGTAGGGAGTACTTATGAAAAAGAAGTTAGATATTAGCAAACTGCGCAACATTGGCATAGCCGCCCACATAGATGCAGGCAAGACGACCCTGACCGAGAGGATTCTCTTTTATACAGGCAGGGCCCATAAGATAGGAGATGTGGACGAGGGTACGGCCACCATGGACTGGATGGAGGAAGAGCAGAGGCGGGGTATAACCATTACAGCGGCGGCTACTTCATGCTTCTGGGGCGACAACCAGATAAACATTATAGATACGCCTGGCCACGTTGACTTTACGGCAGAAGTAGAGCGGTCACTCAGGGTACTGGACGGGGCCATATGTATATTTTGTGGCGTAGCCGGTGTACAGGCACAATCGGAGACTGTATGGCGGCAGGCTGACAAATATAAGGTGCCCAGACTCTGTTTCATCAATAAGCTCGACAGGGTTGGCGCCGATTTCCCTCGTGTGGTTGCGGACATAAAGGAGAAACTCGGCGCCAAGACAATACCGATACAGATGCCTATTGGTAAGGAACAGGATTTCAGGGGTTGTATAGACCTCGTGGGGATGAAGGCCTGGCTGTATAAGGACACTGAGTCAAAGAAGGACCTTGCTAAGAATTATGAGGTGGTTGACATACCGGACGAATACCTTCCGGAAGCGACCAGGCTTAGGGAGGAGATGATAGAGCGTGTCGCGGAAGAAGTGGACTGGTTTATGGAAAAGTATCTGAGGGAAGAACCCATAACAGAGGCAGACATAAAGAGAGCCATCCGCCAGGGCACCTTGACCTCGAGATTTACACCGGTGCTCTGCGGCAGTGCGTTTAGAAACAAGGGGGTGCAGATGCTCCTTGACGCCGTCTGTGGCTACCTCCCCTCCCCCCTCGATGTCCCTCCAGTGACCGGAACCCGCCCTGAAGAAAAAGATACATTGATCAGAAAACCGTCGGTTGAAGAGCCCCTTGCTGCCCTAGCCTTTAAGCTATTTGCGGATAAGCACGGGGATATGACCTACCTGCGCGTTTACTCTGGGAGGCTGCGTTCGGGCCAGAGGGTATATAACCCCAGAAAAAATAAAATAGAGCTGGTGAGCCGTATTTACAAGATGCACGCCAACGAACGCGAGCAGGTGGATGAAGTTGTTGCAGGCGACATAGTAGCCGTAGTGGGACTGAAGGATACGGTGACCGGCGACACCCTCTGTGAGCGTAAACACCAGATACTCCTCGAGCCGATGCAATTCCCCGAAACGGTTATATCCATGGCTATCGAGCCAAAGACCCAGGCAGAGAAGGAAAAGCTTGTCTATGCCCTGGAGAGGTTGAAGAAGGAGGACCCCACGTTTCTTGCGCGCATGAATGATGAGACGGGGCAGCTCATAATGTCCGGCATGGGAGAACTCCACCTCGAGGTCTTAAAGAACCGTATGCTCAGCGAGTTCAAGGTGGACGCAAACATAGGTACGCCTAGGGTTGCGTATAAAGAGACGATAGCGAGAGCTGTAGAGATAGAGGAAAAATTCATACAGCAGACAGGTGGCCATGGTCAATATGGTCATGTCGTCATACTTTTTGAGCCGTGCAAAGACGCCCATCCGGTAATCTT
>JAUXLO010000157.1 GCA_030623665.1 Planctomycetota bacterium | reverse complement strand
TGATGTGAAGGGGTAGAGGAATGGAAGATATAACTTACGGTCATCACGTCACGCTGTCTCTCAAGAAGTCTCATACTAATCCTTCACTTCCGTCGTGTGGACAACCTTCTGAAGAGTCTCTTTCGACACATTATGTCCAGGTCCGTGGCGGAATTCTCTTAATTTGTCTCTGACCAGGCCAAGGGTCTCTACGTCCAGTGCCCTGGTATGGGTAAACGTCCCCAACGCCTCCCCGGCTACATCTCGTGCCTGAGAAAGCAACAGCTGCTGCCTCTCTGTAAAGACCACCGGCTTTGGACCGCAATTAGTCTCGTAGTAATCTATATATGGCTGGAACTCCCTGACCAGCAACTTTTCAAGTGACTCCAGGCCAAGCCCCTTTAGTGCGGATATGTGGCAGACAGGGCCGCCAAATACGGCCTCAAGCCTGGCTGTGTCCAGCGCAACACCGAGGTCTATCTTGTTGACCACGGGTATTACCTGCTTCTTGTCAGGGTCGAGGCCCAGGTTCCTTATCGACATCGACATCCACTCTTTGTCGCATAAATCTCTTGAACCGTCCAGCATCAGGATTACCTTGTCGGCATGCTTGTGCACCTCGTGCGCCCTCTCCACACCCTTTTTCTCAACATGGTCGTGTGTCTCCCTGAGTCCCGCAGAATCAACCAGTTCGAAGGGGATGCCGCGCACTGAGAGGTATTCGCTGATATAATCCCTGGTAGTCCCGGGCAGGTGATGCACGATGACCCGCTCCTCTTTCAGAAGCGTGTTGAAGAGGGTGGACTTCCCCACATTTGGCGCTCCGGCTATGGACACCCTTTGCGGGGACGACAGTGCCAGCCCAAAGACACTTGAGTCCATGAGTTCGTCAAGACCTTCAAGGAGCAGGGCGAGTTTGTTTAAAACATCTTTATGCGGGAGTCCGCCTGTGTGAACGTTATCTGCAATAGCGTCTATATCGGCCTCAAGCTGCGAGATGCGCTGAGAGAGCGTCCTCTGATACTGTACCAGAAAAACTCTTGCGGACAACCTTGTCTTTGCACGGGTGAGCGCCTCCTGGGCCTCCACCTGGACACAATCCATCCTGTTATTCCTGAGTCCACGCCCCAGGAACTCAGCCCAGCCAGCCTCCCTCGCGCCGGCCTCTATGACCGTATCCAGGGTATTTCTAACCGCCCTGGGACCGCCGTGACAGTTTATCTCTACAAGGTCCTCCCCCGTAAGACTATCCTCAGACCTCCAGACACACACTATTGCCTCATCTATCGGGGTGGAGGCCGCGCCGCCAGCCGCCATCACTATGCCATAGAACAACTCACCGCTGGATGCACCGCAGAAATCCTCGCCACCCTTCTTTCCTCTAAAGACCCTGCCCACCGTCTCCAGCGCATCCGGACCTGAGACCTGGATTACACCTATGCCCCCTTCGCCAAGCGGTGTAGTTATGACCGCTATGGTGTCATTTCTCATCCTCTGCGCCTTTAGCTGCACCCTTAATCTCTCCTGCTGCATCCCTAATGGCCTCTTCCGACCTCTCTTTAACGGCCCCGACCCCCTTCCTAATATCCCCCGGTATGAGAACCCTGAGAAAGTGGGCACCTCTTGCAAGGGTGGTAACAACCCTGGACGACTCAGCCGCCTGTTTTACGCTCCCAGTGCTGTAGTCCACCAGGCCCACGGCAACCACACCACATATTAGCGACGCCTGGAGCAGGCCCAGAAATAGGCCCAGTACCCTGCCGATTCGACCCGGCCGAAGGCGTAAGAGCTTCCTTATCAAAAGCCCCAGGCTGTAGCTCGTTATGAACACCACGCTGAACACTACGGCGTATCCCACCGACCTTGCTGTGTCCGGCCCGAGGCCCTGCTCAAACGGTCCGGAGACAATGCCGTGTAAAAGCAGCGCAGCGAAGTACGAGAGGACCAGGCAAAAGAGGCCGTAAAGCTGCCACATGAACCCACTCCAGAAGCCAAGCCCCGCAGCGGCACACAGAACTGCTATAAAGGCAATGTCCAGCCAGGTCATACCGCCTCACTTCCCATTATCTAAAGATATCCTTAAAAAAGCCCTCCACGCCTTTAACGGCGTGTTTTAGATCCATAAGGCCCTGTAACAGCGGATGGCCCACGATACGGTACTTCGGTTTCTTCAGCGGCCCGGTGAACCTCAAGGTTACGTTCGGTTCCTGTCCAATCGCATCAAATACCTCTTGAAGGTCCTTTCCCAAGTTCTCTTTCGGTATAACAATAGTGGCAAGATAATCTATCTGTTTGTCCAGCCCGATCCACCCAGACAGCTCTGCGTCAAAGGGCTTTCCAACCACCATGAACTTCTTGGACTTTTTGGACTTTGGCGTGTATATTTTTTCATCCTTTACCTCAAAGTCAGTTGTCAGTAAATCGATCTGATAATCTGTGCCCTGCCTTTTAAAGAACTTGAGAAGGCCGGTGATTATCTTGCTGCCGGTGAGTTTGCCCTGTTCCACCTTCAGGGTCCCGTTTGCGGTGAGTGTCTTTTTAAATGTCGTGCCCCAATCCGGCACGTCGGCCTCGGCCTTATCCACGTGCAAGGTGAAGAGCCCGCTGAGCTTCCCCTTCTTCAGGGCGTGATTCACGGGCACCTTTATTGCATGAAGCTCAGCCCTCATATGGTGTGTACCGGCGGCGCTGTCCTCATCCAGGTCTACATCGACATCGGCATCCACCGGGGCACCGTTGACCAGCATCTTAAACTGGACGTCCAGATGGTTATTGTCGAGCGCGAGGCGTTCTACTTCGATCTTTGTGATCTTGTAAGTGTCATAAACAAACTCGTCCACACCCACCTTGCCGTCAGCGGTAAGGTCGTTGTAGAAGGGAGTTGTAAGGGAACCTTTAAAGTCCAGTTCCACCTTCCCCATCCGTTCCGACCCAAAAGATACCGGCAGTTTTAGCAACTTGTTAACCTCCTCCATATCGCTGACGAGGTCCAGCTTGCCCATGTAGTGGCCCTTCTCCCCAAGCTTTAGCATGGCTTCGTCCAGCTTCAGGGCAAGCAGGCCAAGGGCGCTCTGGATATTGTTCACCTTCACGACACCCTTCTTCTGGTCATATTCCAGGTCGTAACGTACCGTGACGTCCGGGTCGGTATATTTATACGAACCAGCCGCAAAATCTAGGTTCCTGATCTTGGAACTGCCCTTCAAGGCAAGCACACCGCCGAGTGTGCCCTTAATCTCCACATCGCTGTCAAGGTCTCCGGTGGCCGCTACCTCACCGAATGAGGCGTACGCCGGGGCAGCCCTGGCTACCGCCTCTTCCAGCGGTGCAGAGAGCTGAACCTTGACATCTACGGCGCCGTCCAGCTTCATGACGCCTGACATGTCCAGATTCATCTTATCGGCTCTCAATGCAAATCTCTCGATATTCGCAGTCCCTTCCACCGGGCTTATGTCCACCCGGTAGGAGAGTACGGCCTGGGCCGAGCTAAAGGGTTCTGTTAGAAACGGTGCAATTTTAAGGTACAGGTTGGTAACGGAGGTTTGTCCCTCGAGGAGGATTACCCTGCCAGGTTGCGCAACGGCGTCAATCTTCGAATCTATATTACCCCTTATCGCAGCGCCTTCAGGCAGTGCCAGTATGGCACCCAGCCTGGTTACGGCCTTCTGGAGGTCCCCTTTAATGGATGTCTTAAGGACCTTTGCACCGGGCTTATGCAACGTACTCATATCCACCACGGCCTGAACGTCTGCAAAGCCGGACTTGAAGACGAGCTTACCCATAAGGGCCTCAAACCCCGGCGAATCAAACCCCTGTACGGTGCCGGAGATAACTGCATGGTCCCGGCCGCCTCCGCCGGTTATGTCGCACTCGCCGTTTATCTGGGCCGTTCCACCCGGCTTCAGACCGGTCACCGTGAGGTTGAAGTTCTCTACCTTCGTCGATTCTCCAGTGCCGAGGTTGGTGAATATGAACGTCCCGTCATTAACGTCGGCCTCTATTATGTTCGGAAAGGGATGTTTACCCCCGAAGAAGTCTGCAGAATGTCCTTCGTAGCCCCCCGCAGGCGCCAATTCAGGGGCACCGTCCAGACTGGGTCCCTTCCCTGCAGGTGTCCCCCGGTAAATCACCATCTCTGGACGGTTCACGATCGACCTCTCGATGATCTAGTTACCTTTTAGAAGGGGGAGCACGGGATACTTGAGATGGATACTGTCTACCTTGAGGATGGGCCTCTGGCCTTCTTCGTCCTGTATGAAGAGATTCGTTATTAC
>JAUXLO010000018.1 GCA_030623665.1 Planctomycetota bacterium | reverse complement strand
TTATTGTTAGGTGTGGTGCTTTTCTGAAGTCTCAAGTAATTAGGGATCGCACAGGATAATAGCTAACGGTCATGCGAAAACTTTTCGCACCACTTTTGATGTCATAGCGCCCCAACTGCAAATATTTTGGACTTTTATATCAGGGGCATATAGGACGATGCCGGTTGCGAGACACCGGATGTTGTAAGGTCTTTCTGATACTAAGGATAGGTAGAGGCGTAAAAATTGTGGCAACGGAGGTCTTTTGGCACGCGAAATGCGCTCTATCTGAGTCAAAGATTGAGTTGTTGGACATTTGAATGTGCTTCTGGTGTATAGGGGAGAAACAAGATGAATAACACTATGCAGTTTACACCTGCAGTAAGGCGCAGGGTGAAACGGATACGGGGGGTTCGCTCGTGTCTTATGTGTAGCAGGAAGTTTAAGAGTGACGGACCCCATAATCGCAGATGCTCCCGTTGCAATTATCTCCTAGAGCATGCTAGGGAAGGGACTTATTATGAGACGAAGGTGTATTCGCCGGCGAGTGCAAGGATGGTTAACACTCTAGACCTGGACTGAGGGGTCCGTAGTGACCTGTTGAACTCATATCACGTTTTAAGATAATACTCGTTTAACCTCTTCGCCGGGGAGCTGAAGGACGACCGGGAGAAGTTACGCAGGTTTACTACCGCCTGGACGAAGCTCTGCTGGTTGATTATAGATATTTAGCAGATTGACTATTTTGCACCCTGGGTATAGCGGGTGCGGACTAAGAATGAGGGGTGGTGTTGTGGGCAGTACGCTTAAGGAGAAAAGGTTTGAGCTTGTAGATGTCTACCCCCTTACGTTTGAACCTGAGCTAGCATGGGGTCGGTGCTTTGAGAAGGAGGCGTCATTGAGAAGGTGCCGGAAAGGCGCATCGAGGCACAAGCTTCATTCCACTGCACAGGATGTCATGCCGAAAGAAGGAAGGATAGTCACGCCATAGACTGGTTGCTGGCCCTAAAGCGACGCCGAAGGTAAATGCACCCGCGGCGTCACGTGAGGAGTACGCATTGGGTATGTGACATCCAACTGGCTGAGCCTCCGGCCCACTGATTGAGAAGCAGTCACTTATTGTCCCAGCTTTGGCTCTGTGCCTGCAAAAAGCCTCTTGATATTCTCCTTATGTCTGAAGATTATCAAGGGGGGCATAGCAGCCGACACGCCCATGAGATATCGGCCCTCACCAAATGGGTCGGGATGAAAATACACGAAAAGGATGCAGAGGGCCATAGAACCCAACATTGTCCCGAGTGACACGTATCGGGTAACGGCCACTATCACACACCACACCAGTAGTGCACCAAGGATGGCCTTAGGCGCAAGTACCAGAAACACACCCACACTGGTGGCCGCTGCCTTACCCCCCTTGAAGCGTAAATATATTGGAAAGACGTGACCAAGGATGGCACCAGCACCACACAGGATAACCAGTGGGTGTCCGGGGCCAAGGGCAAAATACTTTGAGGCAAGATATACGGGCACAAGCCCCTTGAGTACGTCCAGCAAAAATACCGCCACACCGTAGCGCCAGCCCATTACCCTGCCTACGTTGGTAGCACCCACATTACCGCTACCATGCTGCCTTATGTCCAGGCCACTGAGCACCTTGGGCAGTATGTAGGCAAACGGCACGCTCCCAACAAGATATACCGCTAACGGGCCTAGAATGAATGCCAGAGGTGGTTCGCCAGTCATTTTTGTCTCTGTTGTCTCTCAAAACTATACATAGCAAGTCCCACTGCGCGGAGAAGTCTCCACCAGAGCTTGTGTGCCGCATAATGGGTGGTATACTTCCGCGCTAAGGTCTTCCAGTCGTTGGCCTCTCCGAGAGTTCCCGCGCCTACATATTCCATAAGAAACCTCAGTCGGTCTGTCCTGGTAATAAGTTTAAGGTCTGGCCGCCATTCGCTAAACTTCTCCACCGACCTGCCCAGCCTCAATATATTGTCCATACGTTGCTCGATTGTGAGACCCCCATCGGTGGAGAGCTTGGATTTGTCCAGGTCAATTATATAAACCTTCGGGGTGCCGTCCCTCTTGACCAGTATATTTTTGAGGTGAAGATCTGCGTGGTAGACTCCGGCATCGTGCATCCTTCGCACCGCTTGGGCAATATGCCTGATGAGCACTCTTTTTTGTGAACAAATCTCCACGGCAGTACGGTTGCAGAGGTAAACTATCAGGTCTTCTGCTCCGGAAATCTCCAAGGTGAATATGTCTGCCCTGCAAAGGGGTCCAAGAAGGTTTCTGAACCTTAATGCCACCACCTCTGCAGTGTCCATACCGCGCTGAGTGGCCTTTTCAGCGTTGACAAGTTCGTTAAGTGGCCGATTATGACCACAAAGGATGTCATCTGCCAACCTCCCCCACAGGCCGCCGTGGCTGTAGTGTCTTACTATAAGCCTTCTGTCCTTAAGCTCACTCACGGGGATGGCTAGACATGCACCCCGCCCAAGAAAGGCACTCTGTTCTCCCCTGACCTCAGCGGAAAAATCCATTATTATCTGCCTCAATACGGGGTACTTATACTTCTCCTTCAAGAAGAACGTATCGCTCCCCTTCTGTGTGACAGAAAACTGTTTTGGGACATTTAAGTCAGTAGACACAATAGAGGATTTTACGTCTGTTACACATAATTGTCAAACGCCTTAGACTCGCCTTGACACCCGCTGGTGAGGGGGGTATAGTTATTAATTAACATAATCCAAGGGTAGTCAAGGAGATGCGGAGAGCGAAAAAGATACTTATAGTCCGATTGAGTGCGGTTGGAGACGTTATTCACGTCCTGCCCGCACTAAGGTGTCTGAGACAACACTATCCGTATGCAGACATCACCTGGCTGGTGGAGGACAGGGCGGCGAGACTACTGGACGGGCACCCGGACCTGGATGAGGTCATCATCTTTCCCAGGAAGAAGTGGCGTGAGGGTGTTTATGGGCCGTTAAGACTGCTCAATACAGTGTCTACGATCTTAGACTTCTTCAACGACGAACTTCGCGCCAAGGGGTTTGACGTGGCTATAGACTTTCAGGGTAATCTCAAGAGTGGCGTTATGACGTACCTTAGTGGTGCCCCCGTACGGATAGGCTTCGCAAAAGGATATTGTCGCGAGTACAACCATCTCTTCACCAACCACCATATCACCCCTCCAAAGGGTAGAGTGCATCGGGTCGAAAAGAATCTCTCGCTCCTAACAGCCCTGGGGATTAAGCCAACCCGCGAACGCTCCACTATTAGTGTCCCTGCGGAAGACAGGGACTACATAACAAAATGGCTGGCGGATTCCATAAAAAGCGCCGGGCCCTTAGTGGTAATACACCCGGGGACCAGTAAGTTTGGGGCGTATAAGCGCTGGCCCGCTGAATCGTTTGCAGAGTTGGGCGATATGTTGACAAAGGAGCTAGGCGCCCGGGTAGTCGTATCCTGGGGTCCTAACGAACAAGATATGGCGAGGGGGATTGTGTCTGGCATGGAGAAAGATGGCTATCTTGGGCCGGCGACAAACTCCCTGGTGCAACTTGCGGGCCTTATAGGACAGTCAGACCTGTTTATAAGCGGAGACACAGGCCCCATGCACATGGCGTCTCTCCTGGGGATACCTCAGGTGGCCATCTTTGGTCCGAAAGACCCGGAGATTTACGGACCCTATAATGACCGCTCCAATGTGGTCTGGAAGGACGTTGATTGCAGTCCATGCACAAAACGTACCTGCAAGGACCCCATCTGTATAACCGCGATTACGCCGGAAGAGGTCTTTGCGGCAGCAAGCGAATTGCTGGCAAAAAAGGTAGAGGTGCAAAACAATTAGCTAGGTCCCCCGCACAGTTCTCGTGCGTAGCATCTTAATACACTGAAGGTAGCACCAGGGGAGCCACTTCTGGCGTGACTTTGCCTTCCTCTGCATGATACAGGGTATTGGCGTGAATTTGACAGCCGTTTCAAGGATTTAAAAGCCCTAAAGGATATCCCATGCAAGAGGGGGTTCTTGACAATAGAGGAGGTCTTTTGATGAGGTTATTTATGGTGGTTGTCCTGGTTTTGTTGATGAGCGGCCAGCTTTGGGCGGACAGGATAGAGGAGGCCGTGACTCATTTCAATTCGGGCAATTCTTTTTTTAAGGAAGGCAAGTTTGATTCTGCCATACGCGAATTGGAGGAGGCCGTGAGGCTGAAGCCCGATTTTGCAATGGCATACAGCCTCCTTGGTGCATGTTATGTCGATAAGCACCAATATGACCTGGCAATAAGGCATGTTGAGAAGGCGATAAAGCTGGAACCTGAGGATGCCGGGTACCGTTATAACCTCGGTATGGTATATGCACAGAAGGGCCAGTACGACCTGGCCATAAGTCAGCTTGAAGAGGCCTTAAAGCTTAATCCCGACCTTGCAGAGGCCCGTAAGGTATTGGAGCAGCTTTATAGTCTACGGGAGCAGAATACGGCAAAGGACAAGTAGTATTACGAGGCTGGAAATGTAGCATTGTCGGCAAAATATGGGGGGGGCGGTGTAGCAGGCCTCTGGCCGCTTCTCGGCCTTCCGTCATCCCGTCAGGAAGTACTTCATAAGCTCATGGCCCTTGTCAAAGGTAAATCCTGTGCTGAGGGCGTTAGATTCGCTGAAGGTGAGGTTGGACCTTCTGCCTATCCCGGTACCGCAGATTGCAAAGGGTACCGCTTCCCCGGAGTGGGTTTTTTTCTGTATCAGGGTGTAGTGGTCTGGCATATACAGCACGCGATACTCGCCATATTTCTTTAACGCCTCCAAAAGGGGGCCGAGGATGCATGTATCTATGTTCTCAATGGCGCGAATTTTTTGCCTCACATCACCCTCGTGGCTTGCCTCGTCAGGGGCCTCAACGTGGACCAGCACTATGTCATGGTCTTTCAGGGCCTCAACGGCGTATCGGCCCTTTGCCGCATAATCGGTATCTAGGTAGCCAGTAGCCCCGGGTACCTTAATGATATCCCAGCCGAGGTATATGCCAAGTCCCCTCAAGAGGTCAACGGCGGTGATGACCGCGCCGGTTGCCACGCCGTACTTGTCCCTGAATGGCGGGATGGATGGCCTCTTCCCCTGTCCCCACAGCCAGATCATGTTGGCCGGTGATTTCTTTAGGCTTAGTCTACGCAGGTTCACGTCGTGTCTGGATAGAATGGGGCGGGAGTCCTCCATAATCCTCACCAACAGGTCGCTTCCGTCGCCCTTAGGGAGATTTTTCTTAACGGACATGCCCATGATGTCATGGGGCGCTGCACACCGCGCGCCCATGTCCAGCTGGCCCCGATAGAGCATTATATTCCTATAACTCTTTCCGCTGTAGAAGCTTATAGCATTATCAGAGAGCTTCTCCTGCAATGAGGTTATCAGTGCCCTGGCCTCCTCGTCAGAGACGTGTCCTGCACTAAAGTCTTCAAGGACATCATCCCTGACCGTGACCAGGTTACATCGGAAGGCCCAGTCTTCGGGTCCAAGCTCCAGGCCCAGATTGGCCGCCTCTAGTGGTGCGCGGCCAGTGTAGTACTTGTTGGGGTCATAGCCGAGGAAGCTGAGGGCGGCAACGTCACTCCCCGGTTCAAAACCCACAGGAATGGTCCTGGCAGTGCCCAGACGACCAAAACTGGCCACATGGTCAGCGTTTGGGATGGCAGCCGCCTCTACGGGTGTCTTGCCGCCCAGTTCATCCTGCGGGCAATCCGCCATGCCGTCGGCTATAACGATTGCGTATTTCAAGTTTTTTGTCCCTTTCTCACGCTATTCTTAATCATGCCCACAATCTTGTCAATCACTAAAAATTCTTGACATTATGCAGGCCTTATGATAGAAGCCTGATGCTAAGGGAAAGCAGGAAGAGACTTTAGGGCATAATGCGATACTTATAGATACTCAGGTGCGCCGCAACATTCTAAGCTATGGACAGTCTAAACCTTGCGACGCCCATTCAGTTATTACCTTTTCCCCGCAAAAATACACCTCAGACATCTCCTTGAGCCTACAAAATTGACTATACTAACTGAATTTATCAGGGCAGTTAGTAAGAGACCCGGAGTCGCTATAAGCGGCAGTTTTCTGGTAATCATATTCATCGGTGCCGGGTTTCTCAGTCTGCCACTGGCCACGGCTACAGGCGAGAGGACGCCGTTTATAGACGCCGTTTTTACCGCTACTTCCGCCACCTGCGTTACAGGTCTAATTGTAAGGGATACCGGGCAGTATTTCTCCACCTTTGGCCAGATAGTCATACTTGTACTCATACAGGTAGGCGGCCTGGGCATAATGACGTTGGCGGCCTTTTTCGGGGCAGTCGTTACCGGAAGACTTAGCGTCTCCCAGCAAGCTGCAGTGAAAGAGGTGCTGGACGTAACATCCGTAGAAGAGGTCTTGCGCCTGCTGCTCTTTATTGTCGTATTCACATTGTCTATGGAGGCACTCGGCTTCTTCGTGTTGCTGGTTGTCTGGGTGGGGAATACTGGCAGCCTGGGGACTGCGCTCTATTATTCCCTCTTTCACTCGATTTCAGCCTACTGTAATGCCGGATTCTGCCTCTTCAGCGACAGCCTTGTAGGCTACCGTGACAACACCGTTTTAAACCTCACAATAACCTCTCTGACAATCCTTGGGGGGCTGGGCTTTTACGTGTTGGCCAATCTGTACTACGCCTTTCTGTCACTCTTTAAAGAGAGGCACGAAGGGGGCATTACCCTGCACACCCAGCTTGTGCTCATTACTACGGTAGTTTTGATAGTGCTGGGGGGTGTATGTTTTTACCTGTTTGAAAGGAATTACAGCCTTGCTAGCCTGGGCCCGTTTGAACAGGTTCAGACCTGCTACTTCCAGTCGGTTATGGCAAGAACGTGTGGCTTTCACACCGTAGACGCGGTTAACCTTGCCGCCCCGACCATTCTAATGCTTATGTTTCTTATGTTTATTGGAGGCTCCCCCGGTGGCACTGCCGGCGGGATAAAGACCACTGCCCTGGCATTACTGGCAGTTGGAACCTATGGCTTCCTAAGGGGAAGAGATGAGATAGCAGTCTTTGGCCGTACTATACCGAGAGTTGCCATTCGAAGGGCATTTGCCATTCTTATTTGCTCTTTTACTGCAATATTGATATCGTCTATAATATTGCTGAGCGTAGAAGAGGGGGGTTTTAAACAAATTCTTTTTGAGGCCTTTTCTGCATTTGGTACAGTGGGGCTGAGCACGGGCATAACCCCTCAGATGGGCCCGGTGGGAAAGATTGTCGTTACGGTGCTTATGTTTGTTGGCAGGTTAGGGCCTCTGACACTGGCCCTGCTTCTTGTAAAAGCAAGGGCCCCAAGGATCAGCTACCCGGAGGAAAAGGTAGCAGTCGGGTAAGGAGTCTTAGTTTGAAGCAGTATGCAGTAATAGGTCTGGGACGGTTTGGGTCAACAGTAGCCAGGGTTTTGATGGATAAGGGCGCAGAGGTAATTGGGGTTGACCGCGATAAAAAGCGTGTTGAGGACATAAAGGACGACATCTCCACCGCAATCCAGATAGAGACCATGGATGAGGAATCCCTTCGGGAATGCGGTATAGAGAAGGTGGATGCGGCGATAGTCTGTATGGGGTTGGACGTCGAGGAGAGCATCCTGGCTACTACTATCGTAAAGAAGATGGGTATACAGACGGTAATTGCACGTGCCGGCACGAGCCTGCACGCTGACATATTAAAGATGGTCGGTGCTACGGAGATAGTCTTTCCGGAGAGGGATATTGGCGAAAAGGTGGCGATGAAGCTAGTCTCCCCCGGACTTGAAGAGCTTGTCGAGGTTGGTGAGGAGCTTAGCCTTGCAGAGATTGAGGTTAAGGCAAACACGCTGGCCGGCAGAAGCCTGAAGAACCTGGGACTCTTTGCAAAGTATAAGATACGTCCTATCATAATTAAGAAAAAGGTTACCTACGAGAAGGCTGGGGAGGTAGTAGAAGAAGAAATCCGTGAACTGCCAGACCCTGATTACGTGGTCAGCGAGGGAGACACACTGCTTGTCTTGGGCGAGACAAGACACGTAGAGGCCTTTGTGGAAAAGTACGTAAAATAATAAACCATCCCGATACCCCTGGGCAGAGATGCGTAGTATTGCCATAACGAACCAGAAGGGCGGCGTGGCCAAGACGACAACCGCCGTAAACCTTGGCGCATGCCTGGCGGAACGAGGCAGGAAGGTGCTGCTGATAGACCTTGACCCCCAGGCTAATCTGACGTCGTGGCTGGGATTTGGCACAGAGAGTGGCGACGCCAGGTCCATTTACGACGTACTTGTCGGAGAAACACGCCTGGACGAGATCCTGAGGGATTCCAAGTTAGACAGGCTCTGGGTCGCCCCCTCAGTGGTTGAGCTGGCTGGTGCAGAAAAGCACCTTGCCAACGAGGTCGGGAGAGATACCGTCCTAAAGAAGAAACTGGAGGGTATGGCAGGCGAGTACGATTACCTCCTCTTTGACTGCCCACCGTCACTGGGTGTTATTACCATAAACGCCCTTACCGCCGCAAGAGAGGTCTTTATACCTGTCGAGACGAAGATACTGGCGCTGAACGGCCTCGTCACGCTGACGCACACCATCCAGTTGGTAAAGGAAAGGCTCAACCCATCGCTGGAGATTACCGGGATTATAGCATGCATGTACGACGGCAGAACAAACCTGAGCCGCGAGGTGGTGGATAAGCTTAGGCAGCATTTCGGCGACAAGGTATTCAAGACCACTATAAGGGAGAATGTCAGGCTGGCAGAATGTCCTATATCGGAACTCCCCATACATCTGTATGCGCCGGGAAGTGCGGGGGCACGGGACTATGAAAGCCTGGCAGACGAAGTAATTGAGTCTGAGAAGACACGGGCCTATGAGGACAGATGAGGATAGTAGACCTGCGGAGTGACACCGTCACGAATCCTACCCCAAAGATGAGGGAGGCCATGGGAGAGGCGGTGGTGGGGGATGACGGGTTTGGTGAAGACCCAACGGTGCAGCGGCTGGAGGAGGTGGCCGCTGCGATGCTGGGCAAAGAGGCAGGGCTCTTCCTGCCCAGCGGCACCATGGCCAATCTCGTAGCCGTACTCGTTCATACACGCCCCGGTGACGCCGTTGTATGTGACGAAAATGCCCACCTGTACAAGCTGACCTTAGGCGGCACCAGCACCTTCGCCGGTGTAACATTTCTTCCACAGCGTACAGACGACCTGGGTCGCCTTGACCCTGCCGGGGTGGAGTCTGCCTTAAATCTGGGCCCTCACTTTCTAAGCTCTACCTTGGTGGTGGTCGAGAATACGAACAACCTGGCGGGTGGAACAATCCTTACCCCTGAGGAGACAAAACAGGTTGCCGGAGTGGCCAAGAAATATGGCACGCCTGTGCATCTTGACGGCGCAAGGATCTTTAATTCCGCCGTTGCACAGGACATTGACGTGAAAGAACTTACAAGGGATTGCGATACGGTGATGTTCTGTCTTTCAAAGGGCCTGTGTTGTCCGTTGGGCTCAGTCCTTGCCGGACCGAGGGATTTTGTAGAAAAGGCCAGAAAGGCGCGGAAGATGCTGGGCGGAGGGATGAGACAGGTAGGCGTTATAGCCGCCTGCGGTATCATTGCTCTCGAAGAAGGTAATGGGATGATAACGGGGCTGGCGGAGGACCACAAAAAAGCCCGCCGTCTCGCCGAGGGTCTGGTGAGGATAATGGGCCACGATGCGGTAGACATCGACACGGTGCAGACAAATATTGTATGCTTTGATTTCAGCATGGGAGGGCGGGACTGCAAGGAGTTTGTTCAGGCATTGGCAGAGAGGGGCGTCCGCACCATACATCTGTACGGAAGCCGCGGCAGGATGGTAACGCACCATGACGTCAGCGACGGTGATATTGACTACGCCCTGGAAGTAATAGAATCGGTTGTCGCAGAGGCTGTTTGAAACGGCAAAAAGGAATTCTTTGGCCTTACAAGGACAGCTGGGTTTTAGCCGGTATACCCCGAGGTTGCCTACCTCTTATAATTCCATTCCCTGTGTGTATACTTTTCCCGCTGCAGCTTGGTTGCAAGCGTCGCTTCCTCTTCTGTGAGCGACCCGTCCATAAGCCTTGCGCCCGTCAGGTCCTCCACGGCGCATGTTATGGCATCTCGTAGGTCCTGTGCCGTCAAACCGTCGCTGAGGGTGATGTAGCCCTGAACAAGTGTAACACCTTGAAGGCGCCTGGCTGCATATCCGGCCAGCTTTCTCCCCTGGGATACCACATCATACGGGCAGAGGTTTGAGATGCATAGATTGGGGTTATTGGAAGTACCTTTGGGGCCGTCCCATAGCTCTGCAGATACGCCCTGTCGGCGTAGTGCCTCTACAACACACCGGCCCATTAGGGAGTAGAGGTCAATGATATTCGTCTTCATATTCATGGAAGGTGTGTGTGCGCCGCCTTTCAGTACCAATGAAAAACTTGGGCCGCCGTCGTGCATGACGGCTGTGCCACCCGTGGGCCTGCGGACTATATCATAATTGTTGTCTGAATCCTTTAACCCAATATCATCTGCCAAGACTTCTGGAAAAGTATACCGGTGTCGTGCTGTCATTCTGAGCGAAGCGAAGAATCTATCATTTGTCCCAGATTCTTCACCACCTTTTGGCGGCCCAGAATGACATCCAGGATTTTTGCGAAGTTCTGTTGCTACGTCAGAAATCCTTTGGAAATAGCCTATAGAGACAGAGTTTGGATTCCACGCATAGATACGCAGTGTGGGTACAGAGCCATTGTCAGAACCCACTAAGGCCCTTGCAATGGCCTCGTCTACGGCCATATTTGTGAAGGCCTCTTGAGGCGGGTCCTGTATAAGCCGCCAGTTTCTGCCGTAATTCATGTCATGATACCCTGCAAGCTAGATAGTACACCCCATGTATCCAGGTATGCGAGTGATGGCCTTTTTATCGTGGAGCCAGATAGGTGCTGGTGCCGGCTTCCTCTTCCTGTGTAAAAGAATCAAGTGACTCGTTTAGGCTTTCATTGGTAGTAGGGGAGGCTCTGTGTGCGTAATCGGAATCTGACACGGACCCACACCCTGTAAGAAGCAAAAAGATAAATAGGGCAATCTCTTTCATGTGTCTTGTTCCGTTGTAAATGTTACCTTAACCACCCCTTTCGCCACACATGTGTCTTATTGTCAAGGAGACAAGTATAAATGCTAGCTAAAACCCCATCTGACGTCTGGTTTTCTGGCGGCCTTGACCTCGTCAAGCCGGCCGACCGGTGTGTTGTGTGGTGCGCCCTTCACCAGCTCCGGGTCGTTTTCTGCCTCTTCGGCAATCTTTATGAGGGCATCTGCAAACGCATCAAGGGTTTCTCTGCTCTCTGTCTCGGTAGGCTCTATCATAAGCGCCTCTTCCACTATCAGCGGGAAGTAAATCGTAGGGGCGTAGAAGCCGTAATCGAGTAGCCTCTTTGCAATATCAAGCGTCGTAACGCCGAGCTCCTTCTGCCTCCTCGCGGATATCACAAACTCGTGCAGACAGCCCTCCGGGTAGGGTATGTCGTAATATTTCGCCAATTTTGTCTTTAGATAATTGGCGTTTATGACGGCCGCCTCACTAACCCGCGGAAGCCCCTCCTTCCCTATGGCGAGGATATAGGAATACGCCTTGATTATCACGCCGATATTGCCGTAGTAGGGTCGGACTCGGCCGACCGAATCAGGCAGGTTGTAATTGAGCATATAGGTACCATGCTTCAGCTCTATCGTGGGTACGGGCAGGAACGGCCTCAGTGACTCCACGACCCCGAGCGGTCCTGAGCCCGGACCACCGCCGCCGTGGGGTCCGGTGAACGTCTTGTGCAGATTAAGGTGGAGCAGGTCTATCCCCATATCACCCGGCCTCATCCTGCCCAGCAGGGCGTTCATGTTGGCACCGTCGCAGTATACCAGCGCGCCCGCCTCGTGGAGGATCCGGCAAATCTCCGTTATCTCCTTCTCGAATATGCCCAGGGTATTCGGATTTGTAATCATGAGGGCAGCCACGTCAGGCGACATGGCATCCATAAGGGCATTAATATCCACCGTACCCTGTCGGTTTGACTTCACTTCTAGCACGTCAAACCCACACAGTGCTGCCGATGCCGGATTTGTGCCGTGGGCGGAGTCAGGGATTATTATCTTATTCCTGGCTTCACCCTTTTTCTCGTAATAGGCCCTGACTATCATCATTCCCAATAGCTCCGCGTGTGCCCCTGCAGAGGGCTGGAGGGAGAAAGCGGGCAAGCCGCAGACCTTCTTTAGCATGTCAATAAACTCAAACTGAAGCTGCAAGATACCCTGTACCTGTCCATAGGGTTGATACGGATGAAGTCTTTTGAAACCGTCAAGCCGCGCAACATCCTCGTGTATCTTGGGATTGTACTTCATCGTGCAGGAGCCCAGGGGATAAAAGTTGGTATCAATACAATAATTGAGCTGTGAGAGTCTGGTGAAATGCCTGACCACGTCCAGCTCAGATACCTCCGGCAACCTGGGCTGATTTACTCTACGGAGTTTTAGCGGCAAAAGCTCCTCAAGGGGTCTTTCCGGTACGTCCACCTCCGGCAGGCGTACACACCTGCGGCCCGGGGATGATATTTCAAATATTAGTTTCTCGGTCACGACTGTCTCCCACGGGCTGTAGGGTGCTGCAAGCAGGGGCAATTCATGAATTGCCCCTACCAACTCCCGAGGCATTTCGAAGGGCCTTCGCCAGCCTGTCTATGTCGGCCTTTGTCTTGTTCTCTGTCACACAGAAGAGCATGGAGCCTTCGAGTTCACGGTAAAACCTGCCCAGGGGTAGGCCGCCTATGATGTTTTCCCTGAAGAGCATGCTGTTTATGCGGGATTCCAGCCCTTTGGGCAGGTTTATGGCGAATTCATTAAAGAAGGGCCTGTTGCCGTTGAAGACCGGCTTGAAGCCGTCAATGGCGCAGATCTGGTCAAAGGCATAGTGGCTCTTTTGCAGGTTTAGTTCGGCAAGTTCCCTGAGTCCTTCCTTCCCAAGTGAGGACAGGTATATGCATGTCCTTAGTGCCAGGAGGTTCTGGTTGGTGCATATATTGGAGGTGGCCCTCTGGCGTCTGATATGCTGCTCGCGGGCCTGAAGCGTCAGCACAAAACCCCTGCGGCCTTTTACGTCAGTGGTAAGACCCACCAGCCTCCCCGGAAGCTTGTGCATAAACTGCTTCTTCACCGCAAAGAAGCCTACGTGG
>JAUXLO010000182.1 GCA_030623665.1 Planctomycetota bacterium | reverse complement strand
TTGACTGTATTGGACAGGGTAAGTCTTTGGGCAGGCCAAAGAAGAAGGTCGACCTTGTGGCCTTTAACAGGCTCAGACAAGAAGGGTGGAGTATGGACGAAATAGCACAGGCCCTTGGTGTGTCCAGGGCAACACTCTTTGGCCGCAACGGGGGCCTAAAATCATGTAACGTGTGATACCTTATCCTTTAAAAAAGATGATTGAGGGAAAAGGGGCAGGGTGTTATCCTTGATATTAGGAAAGGAGCTTGGAGTGAGGAGGGGTGCAGAGTCTGTTATGGAATTCAAGATATCAAAGGAGAATGCAACAGATATCCGGGACAAAACCCTCTTTTACAGCCTGCTCCTCCATTTCACACCTTCGGGTTTGTCTTCCAGGATGACGCCTAGCTCGGCGAGCTTTTTCCTTATTTCATCGGCCAGCTGATACTGCTTGGCCTGGCGCAAATCTTCTCTGGTATTCACCAACAATTTTATCAGGGCCTCCTCCCCCTTTGCGTCCCCCCCGGCCCCTGGCTGAGGTTTTTCAGTAACTACGCCTAGGACCTCACCCCCGAAGGTATGGTAGAAGGAATCAATCTCCTGCAACGTCTTCAGGCCTATCTCCTGTCCCGAGTTGAGGATGACATTCACCTCCCTGGAGAACTGGAACAGGGCGCCCAAGGCCTCCGCCGTGTTAAAGTCGTCATCCATGGCCTCAAGGAATCGCCTTCTGTGTTCGCTTATCTTCTCCAGTATGGCC
Organism: Planctomycetota bacterium; assembly: GCA_030623665.1. Lineage (GTDB taxonomy): Bacteria > Planctomycetota > Brocadiia > Brocadiales > Bathyanammoxibiaceae > Bathyanammoxibius. The sequence goes on along the minus strand of JAUXLO010000182.1, from coordinate 2,711 downwards.
TCTTCCGGAGGCTTTTCCCTGGCGTGCCTGATGCGCTCTTTTACCCCTGTTATCGGTATCAGCAGGTGTTCCAGTCCGGTGGCGGCGGCGTTCAGGGCCTCATCGGTATAGTCCAGCGGGCTGCGGTAATGCGAGTTGAGTATGAAGAACCGTATTACCTGGGGATTGTGCACGGCGAATGCGGCCTTGAGGGTGACAAAGTTGTCCAGGGACTTACCCATCTTCTGTCCGCCCACAGTGACCATATTGTTATGCATCCAGCGCCTTACAAAGGGTTCCTCGTTTGCCGCCTCACTCTGGGCTATCTCACACTCGTGATGGGGGAATATGTTCTCCAGTCCGCCGCCGTGGATGTCAAAGGTCTCGCCCAGATATTTCATGGACATGGCCGAGCACTCCAGATGCCACCCCGGAAAGCCGTCTCCCCACGGGCTCCTCCACCGCATGATATGGTTTGGCTGGGCCTTCTTCCACAGGGCGAAGTCCAGTGGGCAGCGCTTATCCGGATTGGGCTCTATCCGCACGGACGCCTGAAGATCGTCAAGCCGTCTGCCGGAGAGTTGCCCGTACGGCTTGAATTTATTGACGTCAAAATATACCGAGCCGCCTGCTTCATATGCAACCCCTTTTGCCAGTAGCTTTTCCACCAGTTCTATCTGCTCCGGTATGTGTCCGGTAGCCCTGGGGGCTATGTCCGCCCTCATTATACCCAGGGCGTCCATGTCATCGAAGTAGCTCTTCATGTATTTCTCTGCCAGTTCCATAGGCTCCACGCGCTCAAGCCGTGCCCGCTCCTCTATCTTGTCCTCGCCCTCGTCGGCATTATCGGTCAGGTGGCCCACGTCTGTAATGTTCTGGACGTAGCGGACCTTATACTTGAGGTGTCTGAGATAGCGGACGATAACATCAAAGCTGACGTAGCTCTTGGCGTGTCCCAGGTGGGGATGGTCGTAGACCGTGGGGCCGCATACGTAGATGCCCACCATGCCCGGATGCAGCGGCTTGAATTCCTCCTTCTCCCTGGTGAGTGTGTTGTATAGCTTGAGGGTCATGATTAATCCCTGCCAGAAGTCTAATCAGCAGCTTTTCCTTTGGCCTCTCTATAGACTCCCCGACACCCAGGAATAGAAGTCGCACCATCCTTTTATCCCGTCATAAGGGGCGCAGGTAAGCAAAGAGGGGAGGCTGGTGACCCTGTGCCTCAAATAGAAGCGCGTTTAGTAAAGTGTTGGTCAAACGGTCCTCCCCCCTTATGAATCGGGTAATCTTCATCAGTCTGTCATCCGCAACTACTGCGAAGTGGAATGAGGGTGCAAAACGCACCTTTACAACCCTAAGAAGTCTCGGCCTCTATGACGTATATTGCGCCCGGCGTACCAGGACAGGCCCACCTTAGACACCGCATATGGCACAATGTCTCCAGTGTGGAGTTAACGGGTTATGATGCCCTGCGTAAATCCTGGCAACCACAGGTACATGAGCCTGGGGAAATCCATCCCCGGCAGTTCAAAAAGCTGGTGTATACCGGGCGGGGTGACCCTTTGTGCAACCTTTAACAGGTCACTCAGTCTCCATTTTCTCTTATACCTTATAACCCGCGCCTCGTCCAGCCCGGCCATCTCCTTTGCCAGTTCTATGGCATCAGAGAGATAACCTAGCTGGTCCACCAGACCTTCTTCCAGGGCCTGCTGGGCTGTGTATATCCTTCCATCGGCGAGCTTCTTTACCTTCTCTACGGGCATATCCCTGCCAGCGGCGACAACGGATACAAATCTCTCGTACATCTCCTGTATTATGCCCTCGAGTACCGCCTTTTCCTCCGGGCTCATCGGCCGGGTAGGTGAGCCTATGTCCTTCATGGCACCTGAGGTTATGGACGTGTCTTCCACGCCATATTTGTGGATAAGTTCCGATATATTTATAAGGGGCAGTATCACCCCTATGCTGCCTGTTATGGTGGTGGGGTGGGCGACAATCTTGTCCGCTGCTGCCGAGATGTAGTATCCACCTGAGGCAGCGACGTCACCCATTAATACTATCACCTTCTTTTCCTTCTCTTCTCTATATCTTAATATCTCGTTATATATAATATCGCTGGCGGTTATTCCTCCCCCAGGACTTTCTATCTGCAGCAGAATGGCCTCAATCTGGTCATCGTTCTTGATACGCTTCAGTTGTTTCTTAAATCCCTCTACGGTTCCTGTATCGTCGGGGAATAATGCAGTAGGCGCTGTCCTTATAATGCCCTCAATGGTCACAAGGGCTATCTTCTTTTCACCGCTCCCTTCTACTACTTCTTCTATATACTCCCGCTCCAGGCCCTCTTCCCCGGTAACCAGTGACTTCCAGGCCGTGAAGCCACCTATCAGCATCGCCACAAGAAAGAAGGTAGACAGAAAGAAAAAGACGGCAACCGTGGCGGTAGCCCAGAAGCTTATCCCTCTACTGTCCTTTTGCGGCTGTTGTTTATCCATATCGTATTCCCCGGAAGATTAAATGGCTGATGTTCCTAATTATAATGAAATTAGGGCTCCGGGCAAGGAGTAAAACACGAGAGTACGGGCATCTGCATAAGTACGTACCAGGCAATCTTATTGTCTACCGGACTGTTGCCAGAACTGTGAAGAATTACACTAAGGTGAACAACGCGCCCCTACTTCTTTGGTACGCGCCTGAGGTAGGGCGGTACGTCTTTTTCCTTCGGTATAAGG
>JAUXLO010000146.1 GCA_030623665.1 Planctomycetota bacterium | reverse complement strand
ACGTGGATGTTCTCGACTTCCACCCACTTGACGTCGCTCCCGGCCTCTTTCAGTTTTTTCTGTAAATTCCCGAACCTCCCTTTTATCGCCTGGTCTATCTCTACGGCAACAAAGGTCCTTAGTTTTCCCATTTTAGACCTCTGCAAGGCCCTGTATTTTCGTCTCTTACATCAGAAACGCAAGGGGGCGATTTATCGCGGCCATTCGCAAAAGGCTTGATGCCGGAGGCGGCCCTGCGGGCTGCCTCAAGGCCAGCCCAAGCCAGGGTAAATCAGGTCCTACGCAGGGCTTCGTGAAAAATAATCCCACAGGGGGCACTTTAAGCCAGTCAGGAAAAATGCTACGCCTACGGCGTATCCGCTACTGATGAGGATGCGCCTATGGCGTCAAATCTTAGTAAATGTTTTGCAGAGGCCTTCACCTATAAAACCTTAATATACATTAGGGGAAAAATTTATTCAAGGAAAAACGCCTTGCCGATTGTGGAGTATGTAGAGGTGGGTGTGGCTCCGGGTAAGATATGGGAATTACTGGCTATCTCCCACGATATCTATCTTGATACCGGCTTCTTGGAGCATCTCTTTTGCCAGCCAGTCGGGGTAGTCTGAGACTGTAACTATGCGCTTGACGCCGCAGTTAATGAGCATCTTTGCGCATAGTGCGCACGGGTGGTTGGTGGAGTATAATGTGGCGCCCTCCATAGGTATGCCGTAGCTGGCGGCCTGAAGTAGTGCGTTCATCTCTGCGTGGAGCCCCCGGCAGAGTTCCTGCCTCTCTCCTGAAGGGATTCCCAGCTTGTCCCTGAGACATCCGATCTCTGTGCAGTGTACCAGACCCTTTGGTGCACCGTTGTAACCGGTGGCAAGTATGCGCTTGTCCAGTACCAGTACTGCCCCCACCTGGCGGCGGAGGCAAGTGGACCTCTGGGCTACCTCGTTGGTGATTTTAAGGAAATATTCATCCCAACTTGGCCGGGTGTCTTTATTTGCCGATGCAGAATTGTGAGAAGATTCTTTCAAGGATGTCCTCTGTGGTTATTTTCCCCAATAATTCTCCCAGGGGGTCTGATGCCTCCCTGACGTCCAGGGCCACGAACTCTGCCGATACCTCTTCCTTTATAGACCGTGATGCCCGCTCTAAAGAGCTGAGGCAGGCATCTAGTAGGGCCATCTGGCGGGTGTTTAATACTGCCGGGGAGGCAGAGCAATCCACATCCCCTCCTATTATCTTCTCTACCATCTCCCGCCTGAGTTCCTCGATGCCGCTTCCCGTCACCGCACACGTGTGGATTATAGAAAGGTTTTGCCACTGTGGGGGTAGGTCTTCGATGGAAAATCTTAAAGGTAGGTCTGTCTTGTTGATGACGAGCAGGCAGTTCGAGTCGCTTGGGCCCTGATGAGAGGGAAGTGAAAAGGACTGCGGGAAGTCGAGAGAGGATTTATGCATCGGTTTGGAGCCGTCAAGTACACAGATAAAGAGCGACGATGTGTCAAGGACCTTGGCGGTCATGTTCATTGTAAGCGTTTCCAGGGCAGGCCCTTCGTCTTTCTGTGTCTTTATATGTGCCAGCCCGGCGGTGTCTAACAGGCGGAAGGATATACCGTCAACAACCAGCTCTGCTCCCAGGGGGTCTCTGGTAGTGCCGCTTTTATGGCTGGTAATGGCCCTGGGCCGTCCCAGGACTGCGTTGAAGAGGCTCGACTTGCCTGCATTGGGTGGACCGAAAAATACGGTCTGTACGCCACCACTGTGGACCTTGCCTTTGTCTGACCTGTGTGTATACTCGATCAGAATCTCCCTGACGGCCTCAATTTCGTTAATGGCTTCTTGTTCGGACATCAGATGGATATCCTCGTCGGAGAAGTCTATAGATGCCTCAAGCAGGGAGAGCAGATTGGCAATGCGTTCATGCGCCCTCCTCAACCCCCGTGAGAACTCTCCGTCCAGCTGACTGGCGGCCAGCCGGAGTTCGGCGTCTGTGCGGGAGCGTATGACCCGTAACACGGCCTCTGCCTGTACTATATCTATGCGCCCGCTCAGGAAGGCCCTCTTTGTGAATTCGCCCGGTTCTGCGGGCCTTAAGGTGGTTCCGTCGGTACGGGCACCCCGTAGGAGTTTTTCCATCAGCATCTCTATCAGGGGCAGGCTTCCGATGGTATGTATCTCTACCACATCTTCCCTGGTATATGAGTGCGGGGCCTTCATTACATATAGAAAGGCCGGTGCGGTCGCATGGTTTTCCAACAGGTCTATACGGCCCTTGAGCGAGAGGTACGTGCCTGGGGTATCTATGGTGAGGGGGGGAGGGGCTTCCGTAAACGCCTTCATTGCGCAGGAGAGGGCATCAGGGCCGCTTATCCTTATGATGGTTCTGGGGGAATTTCCCCAGGGCGTGGAGACAGCCAGAATCGTGTCATTCTGGTTATTCAAGGTATTTATTTTAGTTTTGCTACCATCCTCCGTATGAGTAGCTGTTCTCCTACACTGAGGATAGTGCTGACTGTCCAGTAGAGTAATAGCCCCGAGGGCATGTGATAAAGGATAAAGGCGAACATTATAGGCATGTACTTCATGAGCTGCTGTTGCTGTTGTACCTTTGGGTCAGGGTTTGAGGGCATCAGCCTCATCTGGACAATACTTGCCAGGGCCATGATTACGGGCAGTGCGTTTATGTGGTCGCCCAGGAAGGGCAAGGGGGAAGACATCGTGTACAGCATGTCGGGCCTGGAAAGGTCGTCTATCCATAGGGCAAATGGTGCCTGCCTCATCTCAAACGATAGCTGAAGGGTGCGGAAGAGGGCATAGAAGATGGGGAGTTGAAGCACTATGGGCAGGCAACCGGTCATGGGGTTTACCCCTTGCTTCTTAAACAGGGCCATCTGCTCTTGCCCCATTCTTTTTTTGTCGTTCTTGTATTTTTCCTGAAGCTGCTTGAGCTGAGGCTGCAGCTTCTGCATCTTAAGCATTGACATCTGACTCTTTCTCGTGAGCGGGAACAGGAGGGCCTTGACAAGGAAGGTCAGGATTATTATGTCCACACCATAGTTGGGTATCATACTGTAAAATGCCTTGAGAATGTGAAGAAGGCCCTTGCTTATAGGTGTAAATGCGCCAAAGTTCAGGAGCTTGACGAGGCCGTACTCTTGCAGAATTTCTTCCCTCTTTGGTCCCACGAAGAGGAGGTATTCATGTTTATCGGTACCCCCGGGCAAGAGGCTAAGGCTGCCGGTCTCTACGCTTACTTCGAGATTTGCCCCTTGTTTGGCCCTTTTCCCGGAGGTCTGTCTCGAAGTTACCGAGTATATGAGGTCGCTGGCGGTGGGTTTTAACACACAGGCGAAGTATTTGTTGACTCCGCCGGCCCAGATTATGCCGTGGGATTCGTTAATCTCAGGTGATTTTTGCAGGTCGCCCAGGGTCTTCTGTATAAGCTTGGTCTTTGTACCCAGTGACACGCCCATTACAGAGGCCATGTCATACTCCGGTATGCCCTCGAGGCTTATCTGGCTGGCAGCAACGATGGAATATCTCAGCGGTATTTCTTTATCGGCGATGTTTTCTAACAAGATTTCTACGTCTATGTGATAGTTTGTCCCATTGCGGAGGGAGATGTTCTTTGTAAGCCTGAGACCATCTTCCAGTGTGGTCTGGAAGCTTATTCGACCAGGCGTGACTTCTTTTACCTGGTAGAGGTGGTTTGAGAGGTCATACTTGCCCAGTATCCCGTCTATGGCCAGGGTGTGTGGAACTGTTTTTGATGGCAGGAGCAGGCGCAATTCCTTACCTGTGTAGTCCTTGTACTTTTTTAGTGTCGCATTCGTTAGTGTTGCGCCTCTGTTGGACCAGACAGTCTTGAGGACCTCGTTTTCAAGCACCATGTTATCTACGGGCTGTACCCCTGTTGAGGGTAATGTCGTGAGGACCATTTGCTCTGTCTCTACAGGTGTTTCTATGGTGGGCCGTGAGGGCTGTGGGGCCTTGACTGGCGCATGTTTCGGGGCCTTGACTGCCCTTGGTCCTGGGTACTTCTCAGGTGGAAACATCCATGGCAGAAAGAACATGTAATACGCGAGTATCACCACGGAGCCTATGATAAATCCAGTAAGTGCCCGTCTATCCATTTTTTTGTCTCAAACCCCTAAATATAGCAAGTAACACGGTTGCTGCATTCCGAACGTAGGGTTACGATTTGTCGCGCTCGCATCTTGGAATTTTCATGTGTGGACAGGGCTTATCCCACGTTGGGGGCGCCCCGCCCAAGCCGCCTGAGGCGGAGCGGATTCACCTTCGGCCAGGATTCGCCATTTGTTGGGCGAATCTGCCCTCCAAACAAACTGGCGGACTTTTAGCCTTTGGCGTGACTTCGTTAAAAAAACTTAGAGTAATACCGGACATTAGAGCAACTTCTTCAGAGGTCTCAAGTCTTTAGCATAACCGTTCTGTTAAAGTCTTACCAAAGGCCGTCAATTATACATCCTGCAGCGTTCCGGGACAAGTGAAGACAGCCTCACCTGGGGATGGTGCGGCGGGCGGGAAGTAACCCCGTTACCCAGTCTCTCCTTTGGGCCTTTCCTCCGGCAATTCTGCCTCTTCCACCAGCATTACAGGAATATCGTCTTTAACTGGGTAGCGTCTACCACACTTCGT
>JAUXLO010000040.1 GCA_030623665.1 Planctomycetota bacterium | reverse complement strand
TGGAGCAGGTTCTGGGTAGCTGCATTACCCAGGGCACAGATGATCTTTGGCTTTATCCACTCTATCTGATGTTTGAGGTAGGTGGTGCTGCACATAAATATCTCGTCTTGTCTCGGGGTGCGGTTCTCAGGCGGGCGGCACTTGACCATGTTGGCTATATACACCTCGTCGCGGGTGAGCTTGATGGCCTCTATTATCTTGGTCAGGAGCTGACCCGCTCTTCCCACAAAGGGTAGACCCTGCCGGTCCTCTTCGTATCCGGGGCCCTCACCGATGAACATGAGGTCTGCAAAGATATTGCCCGTGCCGAAGACAACCCTTGTGCGGGACTCGCTCAGACGGCACTTAATGCATGTAGAGGCATTCTCTTCCAACACGGCCAGGTTTCTTGCCCTGTCGTCACCCTTTTCCTCAGGGGTTAACTCCACGGCCTGGCCCTTCGCCACGAAATCTGCCCCAAAATCCCTCTCAAGTTCCAACTTCCCCCTTAAGGAACCAACTATCCGGCCCAATTCGTCTTTAACATTACCGGCCATGGTGTGGTATTCACGAGAGATTCAACGGCACAAGATGCAGCCTTACAACCCGGTAACTAGGTAAGTACTTCTTCCTCAAATTTCCCTGAGGACTCGAAGGCCTTTGCGATAACCTCGACCACCCGGTCCTGAACCTCCTGGATGGGGCCCTCTAATTCAAATCCTGCCGCCCGCTTGTGGCCTCCACCGCCAAAATCATTGGCTATCTTGTTCACGTCGATGCCGTCGCGAGACCGGAGGCTGACCTTGACCTTGTTCTTGTTCTTGTTCTTTTCGCCCAGTTCCCTCAGCAACACGCCGACCTCGACCCCCTCTATGGAGGAAGGAACGTCGGCAAAGTCCTGGGTGTCTATGGGCGGCGTACGGGCCTCACGCATCATGTCCCTGGTAAGCCACATGCATGCAATTTTCTTATCAGAGTGAAAGCTGAGCGTCTTCGCTGCCAAGGAGCGAAGTTGTATATAACCGTACGTGTTTGTCTTATACAGGTGCTGGCCTATATCTGTCGGGTCTGCGCCGTGGTCTATCAGGTAGGCCGCCGCCCTGAGGGTGTCCGAGTTGGTGTTGCGGTGCATGAAGCGACCGGTGTCCGTTAGGATTGCCACATAAAGCGCCTCGGCTATCCTGGGGGTTATCTCTATGCCCATACTACGGAACAAATCAAATACAATCTCTCCGCTGGAGCACCTCTCCACGTCTACAATGCTTACATCGCCAAAGGGGTCGCCACACACATGATGGTCAATACTTACAACCGGTATACCGGAGGAGATGATCTCACCCACCCCCCCAACCCTCTCCGCTGTAGGCGTATCCACAACAATGGCCAGGTCGAACCCGCAAGACTCCCCACTCGCGGACAACGAGGCCTTGGTATCGGCATTCCAACACCTTGCATCTACATCCCTTACCAGGAACTTATAGACCCTGGGCATACTGGAATCGTTTACGATACAAGGTTCCTTGCCCATGGCCTTAAGCGCATGATAGAAGGCCAACTCGGAGCCCAAGGCATCGCCGTCCAGGCGTATGTGGGCCGTTATTAAAGGCCTTTTGGAGCTGTCTATCAGCCCCCTTAACCTCTTTATCGTATCCGCATCCGTATTCATGGCTGTTGTTTCTTAAATCGTATCAGGAAGTATAAACCACCTTAGAACCATTTATTATATAACCGCAGGAATATATTGTCAAATCTCCTCTTGCATTTAAACTGGCACGCCGTTAATATATTTAATGGGGCCGTCCGATACTGGGTAAATCGAGCGGCCCTTTTTTTATTTATACGAAACATCTAACAGATTAGATGCGGGAAAGCTAAATGTTCAAGATACGAGATAAGGAACAACTCAGCGAAATTATTTACAGACTGGTAGTTGAGGTCCCGAGGGTCGCCAAAAAAAGGAAGGCGGGGCAGTTTGTCATGATACGGGTAGACGAGACCGGAGAAAGGATTCCTCTGACCATCGCCGATTCCGACCCCGAGGCGGGCACCATCACGATTATATTCCAAACCGTGGGTTACACTACCAAACTACTGGCAACCCTGGGAGTGGGGGACTACATCCAGGACGTCGCCGGCCCGCTGGGCCATCCCACCCATATCGAGAATTTTGGCACCGTCGTATCTATAGGCGGAGGCCTGGGAACCGCCCTGGGCATGCCCATCACGAAGGCCCTTTACGAGGCAGGGAATCATGTCATAGCGATGATAAGCGCCCGGAACAAGAACCTCCTCATGTTTGAAGACGAGATGAAGGCAATAAGCCACGAGCTGGTAATCTGTACCGACGACGGCTCACGCGGCTTTCAAGGCTTTCCGACGCAGGCCCTTCAGAAACTCATAGATGACGGCAAGAAGATAGACCTTGTAGTGGCGGTCGGGCCTGTACCCCTTATGGCCGCCGTAAGCGACGTGACCAGGCCGTATGGCATAAAGACCGTAGTAAGTCTTAATCCAATAATGGTTGATGCGACCGGTATGTGCGGTGCCTGCAGGGTAACCGTAGGAGGAGTGACCAGGTTCGGCTGTGTGGAAGGACCTGAGTTTGACGGCCACCAGGTCGACTTTAAAGAGCTTATGACGAGACTGAAGATCTATACCGAAGAGGAAAAGGAGATGGACCAAAGGTTCAACAGCACACATGGGGCGAAAGTGGCCCAGGAGGCGAAGAAATGACAGACGACACCCCTGTGTGTGACGAAAAACATAATCTTAAGGACATGCATAAGCAGCCCCGCACCCACATGCCGGAGCGTGACGCACAGCAGAGGGCTACGGACTGGGACGAGGTGCCTGCGGGCTATACGGTCGAGATGGCCCAGAGGGAGGCTCTGCGGTGTCTCCAATGCAAGAAGCCGCTGTGTGTGGCCGGCTGTCCGGTGGGCATTGACATCCCTGCTTTCATAAAGCTTATAGCGGAGGATAATTTCGTTGGCGCAGCCAGGAAGATAAAGGAAACCAACAGCCTCCCCGCAGTCTGCGGACGCGTCTGCCCCCAGGAGGACCAGTGCGAGAAGGTGTGCATCGTTGCCAAGAAGTTTACGTCCGTCGCTATCGGCAACCTCGAGCGCTTCGCTGCGGACGCCGAGAGGGAACGGGGAGAGATTAAGATACCAGAGAAGCAACCCTCTACCGGCCGCAAGGTCGCCATCGTTGGCTCTGGCCCTGCGGGACTGTCGGCCGCCGGGGAATTGGTTAAGATGGGCCACGAGGTGGTGATATTTGAGGCCTTGCACAAACCAGGCGGAGTGCTTCTCTACGGCATCCCGGAGTTCCGGCTGCCCAAGGCCATTGTAAACTCAGAGATAGAATACCTGAAGAAGTTGGGCGTCAAGATAGAAGTGGATTCGGTCATCGGGAAGGTGGAGACGGTAGACGAGCTGTTGAACAATGGCTTTGACGCCGTATTCGTGGCGGTGGGTGCAGGGCTGCCCATGTTTATGGGCATCCCCGGCGAGAACCTCTGCGGCGTATACTCAGCCAATGAATACCTGACCAGGGCAAATTTGATGAAGGCCTACGACCCTGACTACGCCACGCCGCTCCTGAAGAAGAAGCGTATCGCAGTAGTGGGCGGGGGTAACGTGGCAATGGACGCCGCACGCACGTCCTTAAGGATCCTGGGCACCGAGGAGGTCTACATCGTGTACCGCCGCTCCAGGGACGAAATGCCGGCCCGTATAGAAGAAACAAAGCACGGTGAAGAAGAAGGCTTAAAGTTTATGCTCTTGACCAACCCGGTCAAGGTATTGGGAGACGATAAGGGCTGGGTAAAGGCCCTCGAGTGTATAAGGATGGAACTCGGAGAACCGGATGACTCTGGACGCAGACGTCCGGTACCGATAAAGGATTCGGAGTTTGTACTGGATGTGGACTGCGTTATAATGGCACTCGGAACCAGCCCCAACCCGCTGGTTCCCATGACCACCCCCGGTATACAGGTAACACCAAAGGGTACTATCGTAGTAGACAACGAAACCTGCCAGACTGACAAAGAGGGAGTCTTTGCGGGGGGAGACATTGTTACGGGCGCTGCCACGGTTATACTGGCAATGGGTGCCGGCAAGACCGCAGCACAGGCCATTGACCAGTACGTCAGGGCCAAAAAATCCGCATAAATACTGAAACAGAAAAAAGATGCGCCTTAAAATAAATGGTGAGACCAGGACATATCCCGACGGCATAACGGTGCAGGAGTTATTGGACTCACTGGGTATAAGTAACCGCCCTGTGGCCGTGGAACTGAACCGCAAGGTCCTTCCGGGCGACAAACTCAGGGAAAGGCTGCTAAAGGAAGACGACACCCTTGAGATTGTCACGTTTGTGGGCGGAGGTTAGGTCGTTTTTTCACTATGGGAAAGACCATTCTTAAAGAGGGCCGGGAAGACACACTCCAGCTAGGGAAGTACACCTTCAACTCAAGGCTGTTTGTTGGTACCGGCAAGTACCCCTCAATGGAGGTAATGCGCCACGCCCTTGAGGCGAGCGGGGCAGAGGTAGTCACCGTGGCAGTGAGGCGTCTCAGCCTGAAAGATTCCCCACAAGAGTCATTGCTCGATTACATAGACACCAACCGTTACACGATCCTACCCAACACGGCAGGCTGCTACAGCGCAGACGAGGCCATCCGCACGGCCCACCTGGCCAGGGAGACGGGTATCTCGGATATGATAAAGCTGGAGGTGCTGGCAGATGAACGGACGTTGCTCCCGGACCCTGTCGGCACACTAGAGGCCGCAAAACAACTCGTCAAGGACGGCTTTACCGTACTGGTATATACTACAGACGACCCGATAATTGCCAGGAAACTGGAGGACATAGGGGTTACCAGCGTCATGCCCGCCGGCGCCCCAATTGGTTCTGGCCAGGGAATCTTAAACACAAATAACATCCGCATCATACTGGAGAACGCAAAAGTACCCATTATAGTAGACGCCGGGGTGGGTACCGCATCTGACGTGACCATAGCCATGGAACTCGGATGCAAGGGAGTACTACTCAATACCGGCATAGCCCATGCAAAGAACCCCGTGAAGATGGCCGGGGCCATGAAGCACGCCTGTGAATCGGGCAGACTCGCCTACCTTGCCGGAAGAATCCCCAAACGCCTCTACGCAAAGGCGTCGAGTCCTGAAAAGGATTTTTAGCTGGCACAAATAGATAATGCCTCCTAAAATCTAAAAGACTAATATTACAAGACCGTGTCAAACGCCTTTAGACAACAAATTTCATCCTGATCCGCCTATGGTGGACCTTCAACCTATGGCACGACTTCGGTCGTTTCGCTCCCTTAGAATGACAATTCTAGAGGATTTTGAGGGGCCTCGTTTTATAAACGTTACCACAAATGCTAGCGAAAAGAATCATCCCCTGCCTGGACGTAAAAGACGGGAGGGTCGTAAAGGGAACAAAATTTCTCAACCTTCGAGATGCCGGCGATCCCGTTGAGGTAGCGGCGTTTTACGACCAGGAAGGCGCTGACGAGATAACCTTCCTGGACATAACCGCCTCCCACGAAGAAAGAGACATCATTATTGACGTCGTGGCAGCGACGGCCTCCAAGGTCTTCATCCCCCTGACGGTAGGAGGAGGGGTGCGCACCCTGGAAGACCTCCGCAGGTTGCTCAGGGCCGGAGCGGATAAGGTCTCTATCAATACCGCAGCAGTAAAAGACCCTGAGTTAATTAATCGTGCCTCACGCCGCTATGGCAGTCAGTGTATTGTAGTGGCTATAGACGCAAAGCGGACGGATGACAAGCCGGGATGGGCGGTCTATGTAAACGGCGGCCGCACACCTACAGGTGTCGACGCATTGGAGTGGGCAAAGGAGGCCGAGAAGAGGGGTGCAGGCGAGATATTACTTACCAGCATGGATTGTGATGGCACAAAGGAAGGATATGATTACGAACTCACCCGCAAGGTATCGGAGGCCACCAACATACCCATTATTGCTTCCGGCGGCGCAGGCAGACTGGAACACTTCTATGACGTCTTTACCGTTGGCAGGGCAGACGCAGCCCTGGCCGCCTCCGTATTCCACTACAGAGAATACTCCATAGACGATGTCAAGCGCTTCCTCAAGGCGAAGGGAATCGCAACGAGGTTGTAGCGCCTACCCGTTCCCCTTTTTTCCTTCCAGACCATTTTTGCCGATTTGGATTTTTTTTGACAAAATTTGCAAAAAAAGCCAAAAGTTGCTTGACAACACTCGTTGTTTTGTTATAATTTGTGCAAGTTTGTTGTATATGACACAAAATTTTAGAAGGAGGTGAACAAAGTGGCCAAAAAGAAGGCAAAGAAGAAAGCAAAGAGAAAGGCAGTAAAGAAAAAAAAGGCCAAAGGTCGCTGTAGGTAAGAAAAGCTTTTCTGCGAAGGGGATTTTGGGAAATCCCCTTCGCACCTTTCCTGTAATTTTTCATTTTTTGTAAACCCTCATGAACGCTCGCCTTAAAGCTCGCCAAACGTTTTTAAATCAAATATTTGACTATTACGCAAATTGTGATATACTTTATAGATTTAATAGTTCCGTAAGAAAGGCCCTGTATGCCTGGATATATCTCCAGCGAAAAGATTAGCGAGATCCAGAGACTAACAAACATCGTTGAGGTGATTAATAGATACGTCAACCTCAAACGCTCCGGCAGGAATTATATCGGCCTGTGCCCTTTCCATACAGAGAAGACGCCAAGTTTCTCAGTTAGTCCCGAGAAGCAATTATATAAATGTTTTGGCTGTGGGGAGGGCGGAACTGTATTTACATTTTTAATGAAGAAGGAAGGGTTCTCGTTTCCTGAAACAGTAAAGTTATTAGCCGAACGGGCAAGGGTTGATCTCCCGAAGCAAAGCAGTAAAGAAAGTAAAGGTGAAAACAGGACACTGTTGTACGACGTCAATAAGCTTGCAGCAGAGTTCTTTCACAAACACCTGCTAGGCAGCGGGGGAAAGGCCGCAAGGGAGTATCTATACGGTCGCGGTATAAAAGAAAGCTCCATCAACAGATTTAGGATAGGTTATGCCCCTGAGAGTTGGGACTCGGTTATACGCCTGGCCCAGGCCAAGGGTATATCCCATTCCAGTCTGCAAGGCGCCGGCCTTATAGTAGCCAAAGACGGTGGTCAAGGTTTTTATGATAGGTTTAGAAACCGCCTGATGTTCCCCATCACCGACCATCTTGCCCGTGTGGTAGGTTTTGGCGGTAGGAGCATGTCCGGTTCGGAAGGTTCGGAACCAAAATACATCAACTCGCCGGAAACCATCCTGTTTAGCAAGGGAAGGTGCCTCTACGGATTAGATACCGCAAGACCCTCCATTCTTAAGGACAGAAAGGCACTCATAATGGAGGGCTACACCGATGTAATAATGGCCCATCAGGAAGGTATTTCTAATACGGTGGGGGTCTTGGGCACCGCGCTTACCGTGGAGCATATAAGGCTACTCCGCCAGTGGACTCCAGAGGTGGTTCTGGTCCTGGATGGTGACGCTGCCGGAAAGAAATCTTCCGATAGGAGTCTGGACATACTGGTAGAAGAGGAAATAGAAGCCAAGGTCGTCCAACTCCCCGAAGCCAATGACCCTTGCGATTTTATATTAAGGGAAGGCGCAGACAAGTTTATGGAACTCGTTGAGGAGGCACTTGATTTCTTTAGCTTCAAGATGCAGATGGCGGAGGCGAAACGAGACCTTTCATCGCCTTCGGGCAAACTTGCCGCAATAAGGGAGCTCCTCTACACAGTTTTGAGGATTCCAAACGAGCTCAGGCAGCAACTCATCATAAAGAATATCGCGGAGAAGATGTCGGTTGAAGAAGAGACATTAAGGCGGGAGCTCGGGAGATTAAAGTTCTCCGGGGCACCAAGGACGGCAGATGTCGGAGTCCATGTAAAGGCCGTTTTTGACGCAGACTACCGGGCAGAAAAGGAGCTCCTGAGTCTATTGCTCTCTCACAATGAGTTGATTGAGGAGTTTGAGTCAGAGATAGGGCCAGAGGCATTTGAGTCCCAGAGCCTCAAAGAGATAGCCTGTAAGGCGCTTGAGATTTACCGTGCGAACGGCCATGTAACTGAAGTAGACCTTGTACAATTCTTCGTTGAGGGTGAACCCGCAAAGGCCCTCGCCGATATTACCCTAGAGGACAAGAAGGGCGATTACCATGAGCTGTTCGCTACATGGATTCATTACATAAAGAGACGAGAGGAAAAGAAGAAAATAGGTTATACTAGAAAAAGAATAGGGAATTTGGATGGCAATCAGAAAAAGGAAGAGGCGAGGCTTCTGATGGAATTCCATGAGAAGGCCAAACTTACGCATCTTCCTCAGAAGAGGACGCGATGACTCGGAGGGATTTAATGGACAAATTGGGCCAAAAGATAAAGACGCTGGCTCAACGGGGGAAAGAAAAGGGCTACTTGACCTACGAGGAGCTTAACGACATCCTCCCCAACAACGATATCGTCTCACCGGAAAGGATAGACGATATCCTGATAATGTTGGATGAGATAGGGATAGACCTTATTGATGAATCAGAGGTCGATAGCCGCGATGCAGCGGAGATTGAGACTGAGGAGAAAGCAGGGCAACCCGAGCAAGAGTACGAGGTGCCTATCCCGGAGAAGATAGACGACCCCGTAAGGATGTACCTAACCCAGATGGGCGAGATCCCCTTACTTACCAGAGGTGAAGAAATAGATCTGGCCAAGAATATCGAGATAACCAAAAAACGCATATTCAGAAAACTATTCACCTCTGATTATAATATTGCGGAATATGTGCGTGCCCTGGAGCATATGAGTAACGGCGGTGCCCGCACAGAAGGAGTCCTGAAAGTAGACTTCGCAGTAGACACCGGCAGGGAGAAGATCTTCCAGAGGTTGCCGAAGGAAATAAGGGCACTCAAGAAGATAATGGACTCAAACAAGACCGATTACAGCAGGGCCCGTTTAAAGAAAACTACGGAGACGGAAAGAGTAAATCTGCTCAGGAAGATAAGGTCTAGACGCCGGAACGCCCTGGAACGAATCGAGAACCTTAAAATAATAGCAAAAAAGATACCGCCATTGATAATTCGTCTGCGTGCTGTACACAAAGAGACAAAGGCGCTTCGGGAGCAAATGGACAGGTCAAGAAACCGCCACGCTGCCAACGGTCATCTAAGGGAACTCGACCAAATGCTTGCCCAGTTGGAGAGGAAGGTGTCAGAATCACCTGATAGTCTCAGCAGGAAGATTGCAAGCATTGACAAGCTGTTCATGGATCATGAAACGGCCAAGAGGAAACTTTCCAGCGCAAACCTCCGCCTGGTGGTCAGCATAGCGAAGAAATACAGAAACAGGGGATTAAGTTTCTTGGACCTGATTCAGGAAGGCAACACCGGCCTTATGAGGGCGGTGGACAAATATGAATACAAGAGAGGTTACAAATTCAGCACCTACGCCACGTGGTGGATACGCCAGGCGATTACACGCTCCATCGCCGATCAGGCAAGAACCATCCGGATACCCGTGCATATGATAGAAACGATGAGCAAGATTAGAAATGTGTCTAAAAGACTACTACAGGAAAAGGGGCGTGAACCAACTATAGAAGAGATTGCGAATGCGGTAAACGTCTCTGTGCCGGAGGCGAGGCGAATAATGAAGATCTCCCGCTCACAGATTTCCCTGGACAGGCCGGTAGGCGAGAGCGAGGACAGTTCGTTCGGTGATTTCATAGAGGACGAAAAAGCAGAGTCACCCGTCTCTGCCGCCACCCTGGAGATGCTCAAGGAGAAGATGGAGAGTGTTCTGCATACGCTTAGCTACAGGGAGAGGGAGATTATAAAACTGCGTTACGGCATAGGAGATGGTTACACCTATACCCTGGAAGAGGTAGGAAGAAAGTTTAATGTTACCAGGGAACGGGTAAGACAGATCGAGGCAAAGGCCGTCAGAAAGCTACAACACCCGATCAGGAGCAGGAAACTGGAAGGATTTCTAGATGGCGTTGGAAGTAACCAATAAAGAATCTAGGCTGCATAGGCTGGAGCTTCTCAAGAAACTTCAGTCCATCGACAATAAAACCCATAAATTAGATAAACAGAAAAAAACAATACTTAGCCACCTCGAAAAGAAAAATGCTCAGATTGAGGAGGCAACGACACTCCTCACAACTAAGCATGAAGACTCAACAGGTTTTCAGAAAGAGATGGACAGAAAACACCTGGACCTTAAATGCATAGAGGAACAAATAGGAAAATCCAGGGAAAAGCTCCTTCAGATAAAGAACAATAAGGAATACAGCGCCTTCCTCTCGGAAATAGGGGGTAGAGAAGCAGACAAGAGCCTTCTGGAGGACGAAATCCTCTCCATGATGTCGGAGCTGGAAGGCATGACCGCCGAGGAGAAAGACCTGGCAAAGGAAGAAGAAAGACAGAAAAAAGAACTGGCTGAGCTGCGGGTGACGGCGGAGGGCGAACTCGCAGTCATAGACAAGAATATAGAAGAGACACGGGCGGAGTGGGGAGAAACCGCGCAGCAAGTTGACAAAGAAGCCCTAGACCAGTATAAGCGACTGATACAAAAAGACGGTCAGGCGGTGGTAGAGGTGTCGGCTCAGGCATGTGGAGGCTGCTTCATGCAAATAACACCCCAAACCCTCAACCTGCTCCTCAGAAAACAGGAGATTATACTGTGTCAGAACTGCGATAAAATCCTCTACCTCCAGGAAGGATAACGGCCTGGGAGCAGGCGAGGCGG
>JAUXLO010000166.1 GCA_030623665.1 Planctomycetota bacterium | reverse complement strand
CGCCTGGTTCCACGATAGTGACGAATTAGACCAGCACCTGGCCATAATGGTCTTCAGGGCCGTAGAGAATCGCGTAGGGATAGTCCGTGCGGCAAATACCGGCATCTCTGCCTTCGTCGCCCCAACCGGTGACGTCTACAAGCTGCTCTATGACGGTGGCGGAAAACGCAGAGAGGTGGAAGGCGTCCTGGAGGCAAACGTGCTCCTCTCACCGACACGAAGCTGGTACACCGCCCACGGCGACGTATTCGCCCGGCTGTGCCTGGCAATCTCCCTCGGCATGCTGCTCGGCCTTATATTCAAGCGATTTTACCCTTGACATATGCATAGGTCGTTATATAATTTTATGTTATAGGTGAAGGGGCATGGCAATAAATGCGAGAAAACCAAGTATGAGTACCAGACTCTAGAGAAAAATTTTTTGGCCCCAGGGGTCCATATGTGGTACTCAGAAGGATTCAGAATACCAGAAGTTGGGTAGATAACCGTTGGTATTCTGTGGAGTAAGCCATGCACCCAGTACATTTCTTTATGGGGGTCATGACCTCCGACATGGGCATAGACCTGGGGACGGTAAATACCCTGATTTGCATGCCCGGTCGCGGGGTTGTCCTCTTTGAGCCAAGCGTGGTCGCGGTGCGTCCCGGGACAAATGAGATCCTGCTGGACGGACAGGCGGTAGGAAACACCGCAAAGGCCATGCTCGAGAAGGCACCTTCCACAATATCCGTCACCCGGCCGCTAAAAGAGGGGGTTGTAGCCGACTTTGATCTGACCGAGGCCATGCTCCGGTTCTTTATACGCAAGGTTCATAAAAGGAAGTGGGGCGTAAGGCCGCGTGTAATAGTGGCCATACCTGCCGGTATAACTGCCGTAGAAAGACGTGCCGTGGTAAACTCCCTTGAGAGGTCCGGCGCACGCGACGTGTATCTTCTAAGCGAGCCGAAGGCCGCCGCTATAGGCTGTGGACTGCCTATAAGTGACCCTACGGCGCAGATGATCCTCGACATAGGCGGCGGCACAACAGAGGTGGCGGTCATCTCTTTGGGCGACATCTTCACCCAGGTGAGTCTGCGCGTCGCGGGTAACGACATGGACGACGCCATAATAAAGTTCATGCGGAACCAATATAACCTCGAGATCGGCCACCGCACCGCAGAGAACATAAAGACGGATATAGGCTCCGCTTACCCGACCAACGGGGAAATCACCGCTGCTGTACGGGGTAGGGACGTTATTGCGGGCCTGCCCAGGTCCGTAACGGTCAGCTCTGAGGAGATGCGGGAGGCCATGAGAGAGCCACTTGATAAGATCATCGATGCGGTAAAGACAGTGCTTGAGCAAACAACACCGGAACTCGCCTCGGACCTGCTGGAACACGGTATGGTGCTGGCAGGCGGTGGGGCGCTTCTGAATGGACTGGATAGACTGCTGCGAGAAGAGACCGGTATACCTGTCCGCATAGCGGAGGACCCGCTCACCGCAGTAGCCAGGGGTACGGGTATACTTCTAGAAAATTTAGACCTCTACAAAGACGTATTACGGGATGAGAACTCGGAGGAATAGAAGAAAACGTTTTCTTAAAAGTTTCTTGCCCACAATTATCCCGCTAATAGTATGCCTGTCGTTGCTGGCCATTCCTTCAAGATTCTCCAACCATGCCAAGATTACCCTATCCAGACCTCTTGCGCCCATCCAGAAGGCATTCCTCACCGCAGGCGTCGCCGTTAAAAAGACCTTTCTCTGGATACCGCGCTCCTGGCGGGCCTCCTCCTGGGTAGAAGACCTGGAGGAAGAGGTCTTTATCCTGGAAAACATGGTTGTGGCTCAAAAGGCGACTATAGACCGCCTGCAAACGGACCTGGCCTCCGTAACGGAATACTACAAAGAAGGCGCTCTTGGTCAGAAGCCACTCCTCGCAAACGTTGTTGCCTATGACACCTCCGACCTGAGAAAGAGCATGTTGATTGACGTAGGCTCACGCCAGGGTGTCACGGAGAACAGCGTAGTAATTGCCGATACCGCACTCGTCGGAAAGATTTCTACCGTTGGCAAGACCACCAGCAGGGTGCTCCTTATAACAGACCCTGCCTCAAAAGTACCTGCCCGCATCCTGGAAACAGAGGATGTGGGCGTGATCGAGGGTGGCTCCGGCGACGTGTGCAGGCTCAAGTACCTGTCAAGATGGGGACAAAAGGTGGAAAAGGGATACAAGGTAGTATCATCATCGATAGGTGGTGTGTTTCCCGACTCAATCTATATTGCCACCGTAGCGGAAAACATTGTTAACGAAGGTTCCCCTTACAAGACATTAAAACTCAGACCCAGGTTAGACCCTGCCAGGGTAAACACCGTCATGGTACTTAAGAGGTAGTTCGCCTTACACGACATAATACCAAAATGCTGTGGATAATCCTGATAGCCTGTGCATTGTTTATCTCTGTCCTGGAAACTACAACATTCAGCCAGATAGGCTTCCTTGGCATAAAGCCGGACTTTTTCCTTATCTTCGCGGTACTTTCTGCACTGAACCTTGACCTTTCGGAGGCGAGTATATCTGCCGGCATAATGGGCCTCTGTAAGGATATACTCTCTGAAGGGCCCCTTGGCCTGAACGCCTCCTTCTTTATCACAGTCGCCATCATCATAGGCCTTTCAAGGCACAAGGTATATACACAGAACATATTGGTTCAGCTACTTGTCGTCCTTGTCGTTTCCATTGTCTATCGAGCGTGTTCCGCCCTTTTTGTATGGCTTTCTTATGGTGCCCTTGCCCCGCTGCCCGTGCTTTTAAACATATTTGTAGGCTCAATCTACACCGCCGCTTTGGCCTCCGTACCATACCTACTCTTTAGAAAGTTTCGGCCGTTGCACCTCAGACGGGATATACTCTAATAAAACAACATGTACCCTAACAGATTAAAGATAATCTTCGGTCTAGTCCTGGCATCCTTTGTGGTGCTGGTGGTAAGGCTTGGTTATTTACAGATATTCGAGGGTGCTAAATACAGCGGTATATCAAAAAAGCGCCTGTTGAGGGACTACCCCGTACCAGCGCGAAGAGGCAATATTTACGACCGTCGCGGCAGACCGATGGCGGTAGAAGAGCCGGCCTTTGACATCGTTGTCGTTTACAGGAATCTTATGTACACTCACCTGCGCTCTAAAGGGGAACTGCCCCCGTCTCTCTCGAAACTTAAGGCCCACAAGGACCTTTCAGCGGGGTGTGATTCCTGCCACGCGGACATGGGCCTCTGGGTAACGAGGCTCTCAAGACTGCTCGACTCAACCCCTCAGCAATTACTTAATCAAGCGGAGAAGATAATAAATCGAGTAAAGAAAATCAAAGAACAGGTACAAAAGCGACACAGAAAGACAGTTAGGGTTCAGGAAGAATTTGCGTCCCATGCAATAGCCAGGGACGTTCCACTGCAAAAGGCAGCAGAGTTTGAGATGAACCAGGATTTTTATCCGGGGACATCCCTCCACACCAGACCCAAGAGATATTATCCATACCGCGATACGGCCTCACACCTCCTGGGCTACCTGGGAAAGCCCACCGCCGAAGAGCTGCTGGAGGCAAGGTCTGCCCCGCAACAGCGTAACGGAGATGATAGAAAATCCCACATTTACCAGAACCTGTCCTTATCTTTAGACCGCCGTATAGGCCGGGCCGGAATCGAGGGCTATTATAACCTCGACCTCACTGGAAGCCCCGGCAGGAATGTGGAGGAGATATCATTAAAGACCCTTGTAGTAGACAGGACTATATTCAATATGCCGCCCAGCCACGGAAACGATATCTTCCTGACCATAGACCTCGACGTGCAGCGGCTGGCAGAAAAGTGCCTGGGCGAGAGAAAAGGCTCTATTGTGGTCTTGGATAACCGCACCGGCGGCGTTATCGCAATG